>JAJYZU010000044.1 GCA_021799755.1 Thermoplasmata archaeon | reverse complement strand
TTTGCCGGTTCGACGACCAGTTTCTGGAGATCTATCATCTTTGATTCTCGGATTCCTCTGTCAACGACCCTTGCAATTTCAATCGAATCTTCACTTGGAGGGCCAGCCTCAAAGGTAGGGAAGGCCATTGGAAGGAGTTCCACGTTTGTAGTCAGAACGCCCTGGTTAGGCGTATCTGGAAAAGGTTCTCCAGCCTCAATCTTGATACCGCATACCACTTTTGTTCTGCCAAGCGTGACAACCGCTGAACCCGAAGCTCTCGGTATGAAGTTTGTCTGAATAGTAACCTTTCTCATTTCGTCGAGCTTCCTTCCATCTGCTCTTATTCCGTCCTTTTTGATCTTCTGAAGGATGTAGTTCCTCTTGATCTCGGACATGACATCCAGTTCATCTCTCGGCATTTTTACTCACCCCAGTCCTGTGCGGTATTTGCATAGTTCTTCTTCAGTGCATCACGCTGAATCTGGTTGATCCTCTCCGTCGCTTTGAATATCATTGAAGTTGCCTCACTGAACTCATCTACGGAAAGATCGCCATCCATCTGCATCAGTACAACCTTTCCTGACTTCGGCATAACTGCTATCGGCAGGTCTGCCTGTCCAAAATTATCCTCCTCTTTGGAAAGATCAAGGACTACCTTTCCATCCACCTTGCCCGCAGTGCAGCCAACTACAAGATCTCTCATCGGCACTCCAGCTGCGGCGAGTGCCACTGCAGAAGCCGTTAGTCCTGCAATTCTGGTGCCGGCATCGGCCTGCAGAACCTCGATGAAAACATCAATCTGGGCTCTTGGGAAAAGTTCTACCATCACAGCTGCCTGAAGGGCCTCTGATATTACCTTGGATATTTCCATGGATCTCCTGTCAGGTCCAGGGCGCTTTCTCTCATCGACCGAGAATGCAGCCATGTTGTACCTTGCCCTAACGAAAGCCTGGTTTATATCCTGCATGTGCCTCGGGTATGCCTCCCTGGGTCCGTATACGGCTACCTGTATCTTGTTGCCGCCCCACTCTATGAATGCGCTACCGTCAGCCCTGTTTAGCACGTCTGTCTCAATTCTTATAGGCCTCAGATCTCCGGGAGATCTCCCGTCCAGTCTCAGGCCGCTTTCATCAAATAGTTTCTTGTCACTCGCTGTTCCCAACTATCTCACCCTTTTTATCATCCAAATACTTTTTCACTCTATCCGTGAGGCCAACAGTGTGGGCCTCTTCCTCTACCTTTCTAATAGCCCCTATTGCAACTATGACGTTCTCAGGGGCGCCATCGAGCCATATTACACCGTTCTGGCCGACCATTATCCTGGTATGAGTTGCATCTTTTATCATGTTAACCATGCTGCCGCCTTTTCCAATTATTCTTGGTACCTTTGGAGCTGGCAGGCTTACTAGGGTTCCACCCTCTAGTTTTTTCAAGCCAACATCTTTCATCGTAATCCAGCTCTCCTTTATTTCGTTAATGGAAAGGATCTTGGCATATACGTAGTCGCCAACATTCATGTATCTCTTCAGCTCTCCTGAAGTAACCCTCCAGGGAGCATCGTTCATATGGAGAAGAGTAGTATAAGTGGAACTTATGTCCACGATCCACATCGATGGCCCAATCTCTATAACTTTACCTATAACCTTGTCGTTTCTGCGCGGCACGTATTTTCCTGTAAACGGAACAACGTCTACAAACTGTTCGCTTTCCTGGAGAATTCCGAAAAACTGGGAACAATACATATTATCCCCGCACTTGTAAACGCCATTCCTTGGCTTGAGGTTCGGAACCTCAACAGGATCGCCTGGCATAACTATCTGCTTAACATTTGACATTTGATCACCATTCTTTTTGCGATTAACAACTTATTTCGTTTTCCAATTTTAAGTGTATTATCTCAAATGATATAATTATATCACAATCGTGCTAATAGTCACTATCAATGCACTATCGAGAGCCTGATTACTAAGTCAAGCCATATATATTCTGATGCAATATTATATCCATGTCGCGAAAGGAAAAGGATGTTCTTGGCGAAATCGAGATACCAGACAATGTTCTTTATGGAATCAACACAAGGCGCGCAATGGAAAATTTCCAGATTTCTGGATTGAAAGCAGATTCTGATCATATTGCATCAATGGCACAGATCAAGAGATCTGCAGCCATCGCTAACTTCCAGGGCAAGAAGCTTGATGAGAATAAGAAGAATGCCATTGTAAAGGCATGTGATGTCATAATTGGCGGCAAATACCATGACCAGTTCATGATAGATGTTTACCAGGCAGGGGCGGGAACATCTTTCAACATGAATGCGAATGAGGTTATCGCCAACGCAGCCTTGCTTGAAATTGGTGAAAAACCTGGGAAATATGAAATAATACACCCAAACGATCATGTCAACATGAGCCAGTCTACAAACGATATTTACCCTACAATGATCAGGGTCACTGCTGCCAAAAAGGCAATCAGGCTTCAGAAAGAGCTTGGTGTGTTCATAAAGAACCTGAAAGAAAAGGGTAACGAGCTGAGGCATGTTGTAAAACCCGGCAGAACACACCTCCAGGACGCTGCTCCAGTCACGCTCGGGCTTGAGTTCCTCGCATACTCTTACGCAATGGAGAACGATCTAGAAGAACTGGAATGGGCCACGGAGAAGATTATGGAACTGAATGCTGGTGGAACAGCAGTAGGCACAGGAATCAACACATCACCTAACTTCAGGGAGAACTTCATAAAGGAGATCTCGGAAGTCACTAACCTGAACTTCCAGAAATCCTCCAATCTTATGGGAATAATGCAGTCCATGACAGATTTCTCTCGAGTGATGAACGCTACAGCAAACCTCGCACTTGATGTTACTAAGATGGCAAACGATATCCGCCTTCTCTATTCCGGACCAGGAGCGGGAATACATGAAATAAATATACCCGCAGTGCAGCAGGGATCTTCCATTATGCCCGGCAAGGTCAACCCGTCAATAGCAGAAGCCATGAATATGATCTGCCACTCCACTCTGGGTGCACAGCAGGCAGTTAACTTCTCTGCGCAGGCAGGCCAACTCGAGCTTAATGTAATGATGCCGCACATTGACTTCGAGCTTTGCAGGTCGCTGGATATAATGGCATCAGGCTTGAAAATGTTCCGAGAAAAACTAATTTCCGGAATAACAGGCAACGAGGAAGTCTGCAAGGAGCACCTTTCGCGCAGCTTTGGTTCCGCGGCACTCTTGAATCCGATTCTTGGCTATGATACCGTAGCTGTAATAGTCAGGGAAGCAATAACAACTGGCAAAAGCATTAAGGAACTGGCTCTCAAGACGGGGAAGCTGACAGAGAAGCAGTTTGACGAGGCTATGCGTAAAGGCGTACCAGGATAACTTTCAGTAATGTGAACACGCAAAATCCTCTAAATAATATACAGGTATTGATCAATATCTACAACCTTTTGAGCAAGAAGGCTCGATCTTCAGGGAGGGGAGGATGTAATATGTCTAGTGATAAAGATATATACCAATGAGTCATGTTTTTTCATGCAGACAAATATTCGTGGTTTCGTACGCCGTTCAGCGGACGTCGAAGAATTCGAAATGGATGGCGGGGCAAGAATACGATGGCTTATAACGCACAGGGAGGGTGCCCCGACTTTTTCAATGCGCTTAATAACTATTGATAAAGGAAGATCAACACCGCATCACAGTCATGATTACGAGCATGAAATTTTCGTTGTAAAAGGGGAGCTCTCGGTGCAAATCGGAAACGAGAAGCTATCTGCTGTTAAGGGAGATCATATTTTCATACCACCAAACGAGTTCCATGGAATGACGGCGTTAAGCAATGCTACGATAATATGCGTCGTTCCAATCAGGGCTGCACGAATGGCACTCGGTGATTGAAAACAGGTTGTCTGTCCTTATAATCTTCGCATTAGCTTTTGAGCGTAAAGGCACAAAGCAATCTCGTAGTAATGCCTAAAAATAGGCTTATGTTAATTTTTAATAGTTATTAAGCCGCTATAAGCCGGGGTTTTTGGCTACACATCAGAAATTTAGTATTTGTTTTTGCCGGAAAAATAACGGGTATTTGTATGGCATGCTATAACATGACATTTATATCCTATGAATATTTCCCGTTGAAAACTGAGGAAATTAACATGACTGAACAACTGAGGAAAGGTGTACTGAATTTCAGGCAGACGCTTTTCCAGGGGATAGCTGCTTCTGCTCCAGCAGGGGCAGCGGTTGCAACCATGACTGGATCTGCGGCATACGCCCTTGGGGCCCTGCCTCTCGCAGCCCTGGTGGCATTCGCAATCGTAGCCCTGAATGGATATATCATAAAGAGGATCTCAAGTCACGTTGCAGGAGCTGGCGGATATTACGACTATATCAAGATGGGATTTGGGAAGATTCCTGGAACATTCTCTGGATGGATGTACCTGCTTTACCAGGTAACAGCCATGTCATTCATCTCGCTTAGCATTGCAGTGTTCGTACCGGCTCTGTTGTCACAGATATACAGCATAAACATACCCTCTTATTCCTGGTTCCCGTTATTAGTTGCATCAGCGGGCTTTGGTTATCTGGTGTCATTTGGAGGAATCAAAGGGTCCCTGAGATATGCAATGATCATGGGAACACTGGAAATCATTGTGGTAGTGTTTATAGGGGCCTGGCTCGTCCTTCAGCATCCTTCCGCTAATACTGCTTCGGTGTTTACAGCGAAATTCGCATCAGGCGGTGTAAGCGGTGTAGCCCTGGGCGTGCTTTTCATGTATACGGCATTCTCAGGCTTCGGAGGAATGACACCGCTTGGGGAGGAAACAAAGGACGCCAGAAGGGTAGTCGGAAACGCCGTACTGGTATCCACACTGGTGCTAGGTCTCTTCTTTGTATTCGCGGCATACGCATTCACAATTGGATGGGGTCCTCTGAACATGGGATCATACGCGGCCAACCTGGTTCCCGGAATTACTCTTGCCGATTCAAACATAGGCCTGTGGGCTGCCATCCTGATCACGATATTCTACGTCAACAGCATCCTGACAGATAACGTCGTATTTACAAACAGTGTTTCTCGAATAACGCTGGCAATGAGCAGGGACGGTGCCCTGCCTTTGTTCTTATCGCGTATTCATGAAACCAGAAAAACACCTCACTTGGCAGGTGCAATCATGGTTGTCGCGAGCATAGCGGTCGGCGCTGTTAGTGTTGTCACACTGGGGGGGTTCAACGCTTTCATCTTCACGGGAACAGTAGCGACTCTATCTGCACTTCTTGTTCACATGATGGCAAACGTCTCTTTGCCGGCGATCCTGCACAAGAAAGGTTCAAAGATCGGGTTTATGAACGCGGTTCTACCCGTTGCTGTCTCCATCATCCTGGTGTTCGTGTTCTATGGTACCTTCATATCAATATCTGAACCGGTAGTCGTCGCGAGCGTACTCTTTGCAGGTTGGGCAATCTTCGGTATATTCTACTCAATCCTGCGTGCACCAAGCGTAAGAGGCTACACTCGGGAGGATTTAAACGCCATGGTTGATTAGGTGCATGTATGATAGGAGAACCCAGCGAGAAATATGTGAACGTATCTGGACTGAAGATATACTGCAAAATCTTTACTGCGAACCCGGAAAAGGCAGTCTTGCTGACCATGCATGGTGGACCAGGTATGTCGCACGACTACCTGCTTCCACTTGCTGATCTTTCCAGCAAAGGAATAACGGTAGCCTTCTATGATCAGTTTGGATGCGGCAGATCCGACGAGCCATCTGAACTATCCAAATTTACGATTGACTACGGTGTACAGGAAGCTGACGAGCTAAGGAAAAAACTCTTCGGAAACAGAAAAATATTCCTCATGGGCTCGAGTTATGGTGGCGCTCTTTCCCTCGCATATGCACTGAAGCATCAGGACATGCTTCTTGGTTTGATAGTGACTGGTGGACTTGCCAGCGTGGATCTGACGGTCAAGGAGATGGGGAGGCTGATTGAAAACCTGCCTGATAAGGTTAAAAACGCCATTAAGAAATATGGAGACGCCCAGGACTACTCAAACCCCGAATACCAGGAGGCTGTCATGTTTTTCTATAAGAAGCATCTTCTCAGAATGAAGGAATACCCTGCGGATGTCATGAGGTCCCTTGAGTATGGGGAGAAGAGGAATGTCTACAGGATTATGAACGGGCCCAATGAATTCACCATAACCGGAACGATTAAGGGTTGGGATATAACGAAAGATCTGCACAGGATAAAGGTACCTACGCTTTTCACCGTTGGAGAGTTTGACGAGGTCACTCCAACAGTTGCAAAGTCCATGCATAAAGAGATAAAGGGATCCCGCCTGGAAATATTACCCGGATGCTCCCACCTCAGCATGTGGGAAGATCGGGTTCGGTACAACAAGCTTCTTTCTGATTTTATCCTTAACATTGCAGTCAATTCATAACCTGAATTATCAGGATTTTACTCCTACTTCTATTCAAAATATGCACCAAAAGTGAAATTTACGTTCTAGCAATCAGCGATGAGAAGGAATTTTTATGATAGAAAATGTTACGATAATAGGTTCAGGACCTGCCGGTTTGACTGCTGCAATTTACTGTGGAAGGGACAACTTTAACCCTCTCCTCATAACGGGCATAGAGGATGGCGGTCAACTGGAACTTACTACCAACGTTGAGAATTTCCCTGCTTTCCCGGAAGGAGTACTTGGCCCGGACCTGATGGAAAGGATGCATAAACATGCCGAGAAGTTCGGTACAAGGTTCAAAAATGACTTTGTTACTGATATAGAAATCGACACCCATCCTATCAGGGTACATACATCAAGGGAAACAATCGAGACCAGGTCAGTGATTATTGCGACTGGCTCGTCTGCAAAGTGGCTTGGCATCCCATCGGAAAAGAAATTTATTGGAAGGGGCGTTAGCTCCTGTGCAACCTGCGACGCTCCTTTCTTCAAGGAAAAGGACGTCATCGTCGTTGGGGGCGGAGACACAGCCATGGAAGATTCTCTGTATCTCACAAGCTTTGCGAAGAGCGTCACAATCATACACAGGAGAAACAGGTTCAGGGCAAGCAGAATAATGCAGGAAAGAGTTCTATCAAACCCTAAAGTTTCCGTTATCTGGAATAGCGAGGTTACCGAAATAAAAGGTGACCGTGTTGTAACGAGTGTCGTAATCAGGACTGAAGGTAAGAAGGAGACGACAGAAAAGGAGATTCAGGGCCTGTTCGTGGCGATAGGTCATAAGCCTAATACTGATTTTGTGAAAGGAAAACTGCCACTGAATGAATTGGGGTATATTATCACCAAGGACGAGGTAATGACAGAGTATGAAGGCGTTTTCGTGGCGGGTGATGTTGCCGATCCTCGATATAAGCAGGCAATAACCGCTGCAGGAAGCGGTTGCAAGGCAGCACTGCGGGTAAGACAGTACATGCAGGAACACAGTTAATGCTTACATGATGATCTGCAAAGGATACAAGCATCGTTCCCCAAATTATATCCAGGCAGTATCGGCAATTCAGTGGGACTGCCAGGACCCGATAGATGCATATCAGAACGATATAAAAGTAAAATATCGGATAGTCTTTTGCAGTCTGGATGAAGATATACCTGGAATCGTATGGTTGCACCCTGAACAAGTCTGAAACCGGTCTTTATGCTAATAAACTCCTTTCAGAAGGTGCAGTTATTACAAAAAATCCGGATGAAGCAGATCTTCGGATTATTGGGACCTGCGTCGTCATACAGCACACAGAGGACAGAATGCTCAGGCGTATAGCGGAACTGTCGGCAAAGGGAAAGGTCGAGGTTATGGGTTGCCTTTCATCCGTCAGTGCAGGTTCGATTGAGTCAGAAAATATCAAGCTGATAGGAAAGAGCGAATTCAGGTCATTCTATAAGGGTGCACTCGACGACATAGAGATCAGGGAACCATCAATATTTGACGGTATACCCATCAATCAGGGATGCACAGGAAGCTGTAACTTCTGCATTTCTCGAATAGCAAGAGGATCATTAATCTCTCGCCCAATAGCAAAGATCAAGGGACAGGCAATGATTCAACTATGCCATGGAATCAGGGAAATACGTCTCTCTTCACTGGATTCCGCTGCGTATGGAAAAGATCTAGGCACATCGCTTGATCGCCTGATCGAGTCCGTCTCCTCCATCCAGGGCGACTTCAGGATCAGGGTAGGCATGATGGAACCAGGCAACACCGCCGGAATACTCCAGGGACTACTGAGCGCTTATTCAAGCGATAAGGTGTACAAGTTCCTGCATCTCCCAGTCCAGAGCGGTGATGATCGTATCCTTGACTCCATGAATCGCGGTTATCATTCAGATACGTTCCGC
>JAJYZU010000043.1:4978-8655 GCA_021799755.1 Thermoplasmata archaeon | reverse complement strand
AGACCCGCGATCGGAGTGTTCGGTCCCTGGGTAATTCTGCCGGATATCGTTGCACCCGGGTAATATGACACTATTGTATCCTCACCCTGGACAACCTGGCTGACCGGTGGAAAGAGTTCCGCAATCCCTATTTTTTTCTGTGAGTAATAATAAGCCTGCTGCAGCGATATGATCTTCCAGGCATTGGGATGTGCACTATAGTTTGTGTATGGGTTCCAGGGAATTCCAATGTAAGAAAGCTCAAAATGGCTCAGATTCCAGGCCGGCATGATGGCATAGGTCGTGTTACCAAAGGTTAATCCTGGGATACCTGTTGTATTCCCGGTCGCCTGAGGAGGATAGCCAACCATAAACCTGTAGATGGATGTATTGTAGAAAGCCGAATTGTACTGAATTATGTAGTTTGTAGGGGTTGCGCCTGGTGGCGTTTGGTTGAGCGGATAGGTGCCGTTTGCTGTCTGTTCAAGTATCTGGTAATACTGGTAAGGTACGACCTCACCATTTGATGTGTACGACAACTTATCCGTAAGGTAAGTGGGTGCATAGAAGATTCCCGGGCTTAGCCCTGATGACGGAAACAGGGAGTGGTCTATGCCTATGTACTGAATGCTGTATCCGGACTCGAATTCCAGAATCGAGTATAAATTAACCAGCATAGATGTGGAATATGCGGAAGACAGGAGCCCGGTCATGAGGGCAAAATACGCGTTCTGTGTTGATATTGAACTTATGTACTCCCCAAATGTGGAAGGGTGCTGGAATATGAGATATTCATAAGGCACCGGGTTGACGAGTATGGATTGGATTATGTTTGCCTGCTTGGTACCGAGATACTGCTGAAGTGATAGAGTGACATTTGCAGGAAGGTTGCCATGGTTGTTGGCATAAGAACCCTGAAGCACTCGGGCAATGAACAGCGAGATTATCTGGCTCTGATTCTGAGCAAGAAGTATCTGACCTGCCACCTCATAACCCTGCTGGAAGTCATCTGCTACTGTTGGATGGTTTCCTTGAGACAGTTCCTGAAAACCGTAATCCCACCACGATACGAATGCCGGTCTTTGATTAAATGGAACATTGGTATTTTGAGTGGAAAGCCACTGGAAAGCCCCTGCAAGCGGTTGAGAGGCATTATCTATGAAAGGTCCCGCTGCCCCGACGAACTGGGGATTGTTGGCAGAATAATTTGCTGGTCTGAGGAAAACCGGCATGGAGTTGTATATCTGATTGTTAACCGCAGCTTCATTGTTGCCTGGAACGCCTGCAGCAATTGTTGTGAATCCAGACGGAATGACAAGCAATATGACCACCATGGCAACGAAAAGGGCCTGAATCCACTTAACATTCCCTTTCAGGGACTTACCTATGCTGGCGGTGCCAAGCTGCCTGCGGTTCCTTACCTCATGAACCTTCAGGAGATCTGCGAAGTAAAGAAGAAGAACAGATCCCAGAACAGCATATGCAGGTGCCGCGGTAACATTAAACCTTGCGGCCGCAAAGCTCATGTATATTGAAACAGCACTGAAGATGAGTATGAAGAGAAGACCATCCCTCTTATCTTTAAAATAGAGGTAAATCACGTACGCAAGGCCACTTAAGCCCAGTATGAACTGTGCTGGCCCGAACCCGCTGATATATTGCCCCAGAGGAGGAGATGCTGCTTCAGCAATTGTATCATAGACCCTTGTTTTGATAAAGTATCCCTCACCGCTGAGAAGGGACTGCAGCATCGAATGGTTATAAAGATTCAGTGCTTCAAGAAGCAGTCCCAGAATTGCGAGCAGGAACGGGATGGTGAAAATCCATGGATAATCCTCGAAGAAAAATATGAAGATCCCGAATATGATAAGACCTATGGCGAGATAAAGTGGCGGGTAAAACCACACACTTGCGTTCCCAAGAGCTATATAATAATAGGAACCCATCAGGAAGCCCAGTACAGCAAAGAACGTGAAGTGGTATGTGAGGTACTGCGTGCTCTTCTTTCTGAAGATGTTTACTATAATTTGTGCGAAGACGTATATGATGATGATGGCCTCAATGTAAGCGTAACCCTGCCATGAAAGCATCAGTCCACCCAGACTGGCACCTGCCAGAAGAGAGTAAACGGTTGCAATCCTGTTACTGTAAAAATAATTCAGAATCTGGCTCGGATATGTTGTGAACGATCTTACATCTGTTATAATCTTCTTCTTTTGTGTCTCATTAATGGCTTTCAGGAAGAAATAAATCGTAAAGAAAGCGAAGAACAATTCAGGAGTATGCATTCTGCCATCCGACAGGATTCCAGACGAGAGGTTGCTTGGCATGAGCGTGTACAGTATGGCTGCGACCATTCCTGCTCTCTTCCCAAAAACTTCCTTGGCAATCAGGTAAACAGGGATGATCAGCAGAGCTCCAAAAACTGCATCAAATTCCAGAAACACGTATTTGGCTGCAGTAAGTGTGTTCATGAAGGGAGACATGAGTGTCGCCATGAACGCGACGAACCAGTGGAAGAAAGGCGTTCTCGGGTCCGTGGAGCCAAGTGGATAGTTTAGCGCAGGGTCGAATGTGAGCCAATGGTGCGTTGTGAGTATGTATTCTATGGCCCTGAAATTATAGTATGGATCGCTTCCTCCGGATACATTGAGAACTCCGTTGGAAAACGTAACACCGACAGCAAAATACGTACCTATGAAAAGGTAGATGAGCATTAAGAGAGAAAGAAGGATTACCTCCGGATTAAGTATGAAGAAACTCTTGAATCTTGATGTGTTTTCTGATGGCAACTCGGACATTGTATCTTTACCTGAGGATGGCTAATGTAATCTCTCTATAAAAAACTAATTTCCCTAGCAATGATGGCTTAAAAATTGCCGGGAATTTAAACACGGCACGTTCCTAATTTCATAGAAACACTGAAATCTTCTTATGGATGCTGAAGAAGTCATATATATTTTATAATCCGAGAGGGCTCTGCCTGTTTTTAACCACCGTGAGCGGGTATCTATCCCACACAGAAGTGGGATGAAAGCGTGGGAGAGTTCACTGTTTCAATAAACATACTGCTTCGTTTGCTCATTAATCCGTAAATCCGGGAAATGAACTCATGCTACCTCTTTACTGCAGTAAATGCGTGAATATCTTTAAGATTCATAACAGTATGTAAATATCATGCCTCAGACCGGAAGCACTGACTTCAGAGAAATTGTCTTTGATACTCTGTCTAAGAGAAGAGGTTCAGGAATCACCCAGCGTGAACTGGAACTTCTCTATGGATACTCGAAGTCATATATTTCAGAAGTTCTGGGCCAGCTCGAGGTGAAGGGACTGATTGTGAGAAAGGAGGAGTGGGGGAATACGAAGAGAATCTGGGCCAGTGAATATTTTCCTCATTTCAGAGCCGGAATTATTCGTGTCGGAACTCTTAAGTCCACAGAATACGTTCCGTTTCTGTCGTTTCTGAAGAATTTTTGCCTTGAGAAGGGATACTCCCTGAAAATTATTCCGTATAATGACCTGCATTCACTGATGAATGATCATTGCTCCGGATTACTGGAAATCTCATGCGCCCCATTACTTGCCCAGATTATGTTCTCCATGGTGAATGGAAACATTGCCATAGGAGGTGCCATTGCATCAGGCGGATCGTACATAATTGAGAACAGGATATGCGAAACCGGTTCTTTTGCCAC
>JAJYZU010000043.1:0-4878 GCA_021799755.1 Thermoplasmata archaeon | reverse complement strand
GCGCCCCATTACTTGCCCAGATTATGTTCTCCATGGTGAATGGAAACATTGCCATAGGAGGTGCCATTGCATCAGGCGGATCGTACATAATTGAGAACAGGATATGCGAAACCGGTTCTTTTGCCACCACTGAATCATCATCGATGATACTGATCACAAGACAGTTCCTATCTGAGCATCCCGGGGCATCGGTGGTGCCATTCACAGACCCTTTTAAGACCGCAGAGGACTTTTTGAATGGAATTCACAGGTATATTTCGATTTGGGAGCCGTTTGCGAGCCTGTTACTGAAACGATCGGCAAACATGTTGAAGGTGACGTCTTTCGGGGAGCTGCTGGATGGTCTTCCCTGCTGTTCCTTTGCCTTTTCCGGGGAATTCCTTTTCCATGAGGAGACCGTTATTTCCAGTATCAGGTCTGGCTATGAAAAATACGACAAAGATGGTTTGTCCGACGATGAAATCTTCCATATATCCCGGGATCTGTCACTGACCGGCATCGATAGAGACATACTCAGTGATTCGGTTAAAAACTACAATTTCAAATGTTCATTGGGACCTGACATACTCAGAGAATATCTTGAAAAGGCGCAGCTGCCGTTCACTGAGGGTGCTGTCCTGAAGGTTTTTCTCTAGTTCTTATTCTGCCTGCTGAACGCCAGCCCAAGATCCAGTTCAAGAACGGCTACGGGCATGTTGATATCCCAGTCCTCCAGGTATTCTGGATGTATCTCTCCCAGTTCTCCTATCCTGACACCGTCGTAATAGATTCCACCACACCTCCCGTGTATGAATCCTTCGGAATCTTCCTCCTTCAGAGTAAGCTCACCATTCAGAAAACGTCTTCCAAGCACTTCCATGACCTGTCTCATTACATTCAGAGACACTCTGGAATCAGCAACGGCAACCGAAAGTACCGTTTTCTGTTCCATATCCCTTATCACACTGCCTATCTCGAATATTCTCTGAGGGTACTGCCTTCTCTTGTTGTTCTTGAAGAATTCGATGAAATTAGGAAATATTCTGTCCCTGACCACAGAGTTTTCCGCTGACTTGGGGTTCACAAGTTCCATGCCTCCATGATATGTAAATTTCCTGTAAACACTGGCTGATGTGATGACATAGGTCATGATCTCCTGGTAACCGAGCCCAATCATTGCGTCCCGGACCGTTTCCCTGAAGCCCGTCAGTTCAAGCTGTGATCCTATGGTCTGAATGTTCAGGGCTTTCTCCGGTATGTTATCGAAACCGCTTGCTTTGGCAATGTCCTCTATGATGTCAGATGGCCCCATTACGTCTATCCTGTTTCCGGGTGTCATGGCGACAATATGTTTCCCGTGAACGGATGCTTTGAAGCCCATTTTATTGAGATACATTGCTGAATCGGATTCTTCCAGGTGCATCCCAAGTATTTTTTTGATCTCATCAGATCCGACATAAACCGCACGTCCGTCATAGGACCTGAGTTTTGACAGCACTGATTTTCGAGTCTGCTGATCCGGCACAGTAATCTCGTATCCCATTGCCATTAATTCGTAGATCATAAGGTAGAATGCGTTTCTAACTGCCTGGAATTCAGTGCCGGTTATGTCCACAAATATGTTGTGCGTTTTTCCGGAAATAACAGATTTGCTCCCGTTGACTATGGGCGGCAGCGACATCACGTCTCCTGATGAATCCAGGATTACAGGCACCATAGTTGTATCCCCCAGAAGCCGCGAATATTCAATTCCCTTGGGGTGGGATTTCAGGATATGATATGCGGTGCCCTTGAAACCATCATAGGTCGTGAACGCAAGATTTCCTGAATCCATAGCGGTGTACCGGAAGGGTGGGGAAACGTTATCTAGATCATGTAGACCTATGGAGGCTTTCTTCCTGTCTTTGCCCACAGTCGCATGTATCCTTTCCTGAAATTCTATAAGATATGAAAGGTCGTCGCCAAGTGATCTGTTTTCGTTGTATGCTTGGAAGAACAAAATATATGGCCTTCTGTCAAGCGCAGATCTTTCCGCGCTGAGCACTTTCTTACCAGTCCATCTGATTCCGTCATTTTGCCTCTGTCCCAGGTAAAACGTCTCGATAGATCTGTGGAGGCCGTAATAGGAGGCCAGGTCCAACCGGTCAGGATTCAACTCTTCGCGCAGCTCGCCGCCCTCCGTATTATGAGAAAACCCTATAACGCTTGAGAATTTCTCAAGATACGCTGCAAAGTCCTGCCCGAATCTTTCCCGGGCAAATTTCTCACTCATCCTGATCATTACCAATCTTTACGCACCATTCCGGATGTCTGCTGACAGGATAACCCCATTTGCCATAAAATTATTATTGCCTCTGTTTCTTGTTCCCCGTCAGCTTATCCACTTCCTCATTGAGAACCTTCGATGTGTATTCCCGCAGCACCGCCTTGACGAGATCGTCAAGAGTAAGCGGGGATTCGTCCGTGACTTCCTTGTTAAGGTTCTCCAGAACACGTTTCGATATGGAGATGTCCATCTTTTTAGCCTTACCGCTTTCGTTCCTCTGGATCAGGTCGCTGATGGCCTTCCTCACCACATCAGAGACACTTTCAAAGTTATAGCTTTCCACGAGTTCTTCCAGTTTACGCATGGTGTCTTCAGACACGCGAATCGTTATTCTATACGGTACAGACAGTATTATTCACTCCCATTCGAACCAATTTGAGCGGATCAAGTTCCCAAGATCGACCTGAATGAATGCTCTTTACTGTTATTATTCTTTTTCATTGAATTTCTAATTGTTTTGTTTCTGAAGCATGTATGAGTTACCGCGCCATGTGATCTCTTCCATCCTGTGGGCTTTAATGAGATTATATTCATAGAAAAATGGAAGTATGATCTCAAGTAATGGTATCCGCCACCCGGACTCCTTCAAATCAGGAGCTACCTTTATGATCTTCACAACCTCAGGTATGAGAAGAAGCAAAAACAGAAAAGATACAAAAACGGAAAGTATTATTGATGATATGATCAGCAGAATTTCCATTGAATAATACATGAGCCCGTACCTGTACACAGCCGGACTTGCCGCTATCGACAGTGCGGTCTGCCTGTTTGCCCATTCCACAACCTGATGAAAAACCTCAGGGCTCCTGACCAGTGGTTCCGAATCCCTTGAATAAAAAATCTCCAGCCCTCTCTGCTTGCAGATCTTTGTTATGGCGGTGTCGTCAGAAACAGATTCACTGAAGAATGCGAATGCGGAAGGATCTTCAATCAGGCTTTTCCTGAAGGCAAGGGAACCTCCCCATCCGAATCTGGTGATACGGGATTGCATCATCGATTTTCCCACAATCCCCCACGCAGATTTGAAGTGGGACCAGAATCCGCCTGCGGGGTAAAAGACAGGAAACGTGGTTGCAGCCCCGTACCTTGGATCCGCAAGCGGATCAAGAAGACCTTCCAGCCACTGTTTTCCCGCGGTTATGTCCGAGTCCGCGATCACATACACGTTGAAGTCCGGATATTTCTTTATTGCAGTTGAAAGAGCCCTGACCTTGCCGCTGCATTCCCTGCAGGGATAGTTTGAGATTATAATTTCCAAACCAGCGTCCCTTAGATATGCAGTCGACGGATCATCAGGTGAGTCAACGATGCCCACAAGCTTGTAATTTCTATAGCTCTGTTCCTTCAGGGATTGAAGATTCTCCTGAAGCGAGAAATCCACGCCCCTGCACGGTACCATCACAAGTGCATTCCCTTCGTATCTTGCTGCATTTTTCTGGTCCTTTGCCCTTATGCTTGACAGAGCAATAATTCCCAATGCTATAAGAAAAAGAAATGATAAGTATACGTAAAAAACGATCTGAAATAATGTCATTCGCAGAATCAGACAAGCGTGATGTCTTCTGTATCAACCTGGGAAACGCCCGGTATGTGCATGAGGGTTTCTTCCATCTCCCCGACTTTTCCTTCCTGGTCAGGGATGATTATCTCCACCCTTATGGCCTTGAGGCCAAAGGCGATTTCCTGTGGAAAAATTTTGTTTATTTCGCACATTCCGGAAATTTTTGATCTTATCAGGTTCTGAAGTTTATCTGTCCCTGCCTCTGGGTCATCGGGCAGAACTCTGAAAGCAACCACAACATCTCCCATCATCTTCACCTACGGCCCGATAAATCCACATTTTGAGCATTCATATGGAGTTGAGTGTTCCCTGCATTCCTTGCATCTGCCTATCAGCTGTTCTCCGCAATTTGGACAGTGGAATATAGAGAATCCGCGATCGATTAATCCTATGCCGCATGAAGTGCAATTTTCTATTGTGTCCATATTTTCACCTTTGTACTGTCAATCTTTATGTATTTCAATTTGACTTTGCCCCCATACACGATTTTTATTTAAGTTTTGGCTAAGACAGGATGTTTTCACTCACCTTAATTAGATCAACATGATCACCTGATCATGAAAATTGAAATCGTGACTGCCTCTCAAAGCGGAAAGACCTATGAGATAGAGAATGTATTTGTTGCGTCAAGGCAACCTCTTTTTCTTGGTCTTATACTAAAACCGTCGGATGCGGCATGGAATCATATAAAATCCACGAAGGAAATCCTGGTGAAAGGAAAGGAACTGAAGGGATTCACTGTGAAGTACAGCATAGAGGTTGGAGAGAGTTCCATCTTTTTCATAACTCCTTCCAAGGGCAGTGTGACATTTTCCATGCTTTCAGATATAGTAAAGGGTTCCTGAGAGGACTACCAGAAGGACAGCGATTGCAAGGAAGACGATATAGATCTCCTTGTTCCACTGAAACACCTTCGCGCCGTCGAGCTGCCAGACCGGTATGAGATTGAAGAGGAGCAGCCAGAAGTTTAGCCTGCCTGAGAATTCAAGTATCACTGATAGCCCTGCGCTTG
>JAJYZU010000042.1:3699-8759 GCA_021799755.1 Thermoplasmata archaeon | reverse complement strand
GAATGCATCAATTTACCAAGTGAGATGTGTGCATCTATGCCCAAACTGGGGCATATTGATACTGGTAGTATAGGAACATTAGCATCCCGAAAGATGTGGAAAAGCGGCGACCATGCACCATGATCTAGACCCCAGTTATCGACTGCTCCAATCCTTATGCCATTCCTTGTACCAAGTTCTGTTATCTGTTCTGCGAGCTCCGGATCCCCGGGGGGTTCATATCTAACCTTATAAAAATTTGGTGGAAAACCATAGAAATCGAATATCTGTTTCAATCTTGGTGCGGAAACTATTCCAAAAGAACCAGATGTACGGAAATGCGGCGTCATGATTACTGCTGCATCTATCTTTCCTGAAATTTCATTACCAAACGATTCCAGTGCGGATATCGTCTCTTCGTGCTGAACTCCCAGATCGGCAATCAGCGTAGGGGTATTTGGAACAAAGGCTACCGCCCTGATCATAGGTACTTAACCGCTGAATGGTTATAACATTTACTTTTTCAGCTTTCTTCTATCAAATCTCGTCTGATTTCAAAGATTTTCAAGATGTCGGGTCATGCATGTATTACTGTTTCCAAATTGAAAGTCTCAACGATTTATTGGCCGGTGTCCATCAACAGCAGAAGTGGTCGCAGGGCTTCCCTTATTTTGCTTCCAAGATCCGTAAGCCTGTAAGAAATCCTGCCTGACTCCGTGATTTTTTCAATCAAACCGCCTGCCTGGAGATCCCTGAGTCTTTTAGAGATTATTGTTGAACTTGAAAATGGAATATCTTTCAGTATCTCATTAAAGTTCTTCTTATTTCCACTGTTTCCGATTACTCCTATTATCATCATCGTATACTTTTTCCCTATGAGTTCCAGTATACTCAAAGATGGATCTACGCATACCAGGGATCTACCGTACTCTATCATGCATGCCCTATTTTTATTGCTGATTCTCCTGTCTCCAGGTTTATCTTTCACCGTATGCCATCGGTCAAGGTAAAAAATAGTTTACGTTTCCGTATTAATATCCCTCTGAAATACGTGATTATGGAAAAAAAGAGCGTGAAATTAAGGATATATGGAATGACATGCGACGACTGTGTTTCCACGGTTGCGAAGGGCCTCAAGCAACAGGAAGGAGTGCTCGATGTCAATGTCTCTCTGAAGGATGGGACGGGTCAAGTTGTGATCGATGCTGAGAAAACAGGCCCGGAAGCATTATTGAAAAACAGGGTATTCACAAAGCCGTCACATTACAAGGCCACCCTTTCGGAAGATTAAACGGTGAAATATTTTGACAGTTGACATTCAGAGATTTGACCTGGTTATACTAGGAAAGGGTGCCGCTGCATTCTCGGCTGCAATAAAAGCATCAGAATTGAGTAATGGAGAGATGAAGATCGCAATGATTGGCACCGGTCCACTTGGTGGTACCTGTGTCAATGTCGGTTGCGTGCCATCCAAATACATCCTGGAAGCATCTCATCTGGTCTTTAATCCGGGACACCCAAGGATGCACGGCATATATGAAACATCCGTGAAGCATGATTTCAGTGAAGTGATGAACGGCCTGCGGGCTTATGTTGCTCATGCCAGGGATACAAAATATGCCAGGGTCATTGAAAATTATGAGAATGTGAAAATATTCAATGGACTTGGAAAATTCGTTGATAGAAAGATAGTGAGCATCGTGGATAAGGAAGGAAAGGAATTTGCAAGAGTTTCTGGGTCAAATATCCTCATAGCCACTGGGTCGCACCCTACGGCACCCCCAATTGACGGCCTAAATGAAACGGGATACCTGACAAGCGACACGATCTGGAACCTGCGGGAACTTCCTGAAACAATTGCGATAATAGGCGGTGGGGCGATCGGGCTCGAACTGGGGCAGGCCTTCCTGCATTTTGGCTCTAAAGTTACTGTTATTGAAGCTCTTGACTCGCTTCTACCACAGACTGAACCTGAAATAGGCGCCATCCTGAAAACAAGATTGGAAAGGGAAGGGATGAAATTCTTCCTGAGGGCAAGGATAAACAGCGTCAGCAGATCAGCTAACGGAAAGAGCATCGAAATAATAACGCACAGGGGAAAGGAGATCTTGGAGGCAAAGGAAATCATCGTGGCAACAGGTAGGAAAGCGAACACTGATTTCTTGGATCTTGAAGCTGCAGGTGTCAGCACCGATCCAAGAGGATTGATCCTTACAACAGATACGATGAAGACAAGCGCTTCCGGGATCTACGCCGCCGGTGACTGTGTCTCAAAGAAGTTCTTTCTTGAGACTCTCGCGGCCAGAGAGGGCGTAGTTGCGGTAAGCAATATGTTCGGGGAGGAAATGAGGATAGACTATGATTCAACGACCTGGGCAGTCTTTACCAGCCCACAGGTTGCAGGTGTTGGGATGACCGAAAATGAATTCTCAAAAAAGAACGGCGCCTGTTCATGCAGGGTGTTCTCGCTCGAGAACCTTACAAAGGCAGGCATAATTGGCGAAACAGAAGGCATCATAAAGATCACTGTAAATCCACTCGACAACAGGATCGTAGGTATGCACATCCTGTCACCAAATGCCACTGATATTATAACTGAGGGTGCATACGCCGTCAGGAATAAATTCACCATTGATGATATAATATCGACCAGCCATATCTTCCCATCGATCTCAGAAGGCATCAAGCTTGCATCTCAATCCTTCATCAGGGATATTTCGAAAATGGCATGTTGCGTGGAATGATTGGAATGGAAAATATAGAAACCGTATCTCGTTATCCCTTCAACAAAACTATTGACATACTGCGCAGATCTGTTGAAGAAAACGGCCTGAAAGTAGTGACCTCGATAGATGCGCAGCTAAATCTAAGCAGAGCAGGCATAAAGATTGGAGGCAACCAGATCCTTGAAGTTTTCCATCCAAAACTTGCAGCAGAGGTCTTTGACAAAGACCTTAGGGCGGGAATAATCCCTCCCCTCAGGATCTACGTCTACGAGGATGCTGGGAAAACCTATGTGATCGCACAGAATGCTTCAGATCTATTCAGCAAATATAACGGTTTATCAGATCTTGGGAAAAGGCTTGATGAGTTACTTGTTTCCATAGTAAATTCTGTGAAGTAGATAGGTGCATTCCTGTATTGATAGCAAATGAATTTCAGGCGGAATTGCCGCTCTGATCAAATTTAATTTTGAATTTGATTGAATTATTAGAAGAGAGCGTTATTTGGTTGCGTTACTTCGCTGTGTTAAGTTGACTGCCTGCTTCACTATGGATACAAGCACAGCAGGATCTATTTTGCTGTTTTCATAATAATCCACCGCACGAACAGTCCTGCTGTCCATTCTGGAATTGAATGTGTTTTTTCTAGCATCGATTGCAGCACCTTTTGGGAATGTCAGCCTGACAGATTTCTTTAAAACGTTCGCAATGCATATTATCCCTCCGGCAGACCACACTGGCACACCTGCTGGATTTGAAGGTTTTTTCCATTTGACCTCCTCAATAATTGAAGGGTCCGCATTTCTTATTATTGAGCGGAGTTCCGAAAGGGTCTGCCCACGCCATTCGTTGAAGGATGCGATCATTTTGTCGATCTGGCATGACGCAGGTATTTCATCATTTACGAAACCAGGCATTCCTTTTATGGAGTCCGCTTTTTCCTTCTCGTTTTTTCGATTTTTCTGAATGCCCGCACCTTTCTTCATAATCAAACCTACTTTAGAACACCGCCAGATGCATACTGAATCTCTTAGATATACCTAAAAGGCCTCCAGTATACATAAATATCCTCATTGAGTTGCATATCTTGCCTTGAGCGCTTTCGTCTATTAGCTGCGAGAAGACAACGCGCATTTGTAATTTTCCAGCGGGATTTCAAACAATCAATAAAAATGATTCAAACAGGCAATGAATCAGAAAGATGGATTCTTGTATTTTCCCGATACATGAATTTATAGGATAATGCACCAAGCGTGCCTCCAATGATGGGTGCAACCCAGTATATCCACTGGTAATACTGTTCCTTGAAAAGTATACCGGAAAGAACTGCAGGGCCAAATGATCTTGCAGGGTTGATTGATCCTCCACTGACTGTTCCAAGCATGAATATCATTATAGAAACATATATGCCAATGACAACTGCAATTACAGCTGTGTTAGTAGTCCTTGAAGTTACTCCCATTATAGTCCAGAGGAAGAAGAATGTCATTACGAATTCACCGAAAAATGCAACATACGGTCCTCTTATGCCGGGAATCGTTGCACCGAATTGCACAGCGTCGGCAGTGCTGTAACCAAACAGCACTGATACAGTCGCCGATGCAAGCACTGCACCAAGAAGCTGCGAAATGATGTATGGAACAACATTTTTACCAGGGAACCGTCCAGCAACAAATAGCGAAAATGTGACCGCAGGATTGACATGTCCCCCGGATATGTTAGCCACAGCCATTATTGCAATAGAAATTCCAAGACCAAAAGTAACTGCGAGATAGAAGAGTGTTGATGGATTTAATGTCTGGTGAAATGCAGCAATGAATGCGACAACACTCCCCGGGCCAAAAAGTACAAAGATATAGGTACCAACAAACTCAGCTGCTGATTTCCTTAAAATGTCTGCCACTTGTTGAGCATTCAATCACTGTCCTCCTATAAAACAATCGATCTATGTTGCCGGTTTCAAGTGTTGAAATTGGTTCATCGCAATTGATGTTTTTTGCAATAAACCCTGTCTCCAGCAAAGATAACTGTTGGTTGCTGAATTATATTGATCTCATGCCAGATATTTTCTTGAAATTTTCTCGATTATCCCCTCAATATCGGGTGGAAGAGGGGTCTTTTTTAACCTGAGTCCTGCTTTTGCCCCATTTATGCGCAGGCAGCTGTTTTTCAGAATCTGAAGTGTTTTGTAAATATCATAGTTCAATGACGCCTCATCAGCGGCAAGGGAACTGAACTCATGCTTCAGGTCATCATACTTCTCGCTCTCGTATCTTAATGCGGCGATGAGATCCCTGATTTTATGGTATTCCCTGTTGAACTCCTCTATGCCAGAATCATCAATGGAAAGGAATGCCA
>JAJYZU010000042.1:0-3599 GCA_021799755.1 Thermoplasmata archaeon | reverse complement strand
TTGTCTGCATCTGATACCAGTGTGAAATTCAAGCCATATTTATCATGGAATTTCTTGTGTGAGTTGACGGAATCCACTGATACGCCGAGGACCTTGATTCCCTTCTTCTCGAATGCCGCATTGTTGTCGCGGAAATTACAGGCCTCTGCAGTGCATCCTGGTGTGTCGTCTTTCGGGTAAAAGTACACAACTACCGGTTTTCCTTTGAACTGGCTCAATTTCACTCTGTTTCCATGCTGATCTGGTGCCTCGAAATCGGGCGCTTTTGTTCCAACTTTTAACAATTCGGACATGATAATGGATGTAATCGCCGATTAAATGTTTTGCTGTTTTAAATTCATGGCTGCTTCAGTGAAAATGTCCTTACAGCCTCGCCACTTTTGGACCTGATTTGAGGGTCGTAATCCACCATGGCCTTTCCCGTGGCTATGAATCTACCGTCCTGATCTGCAATGAAGACATAATCATCCTTCCTGATATCCTCAGACATGGAAAGGATTCCACGAGCAAATACATTGGCGCCGTTCAGTATATGCGGAACAGCCCCTTTATCGACTTTTATCACCCGGTTCGACGGCCGTATAATATTCAGGAAAGCAGGAGTAGGAAGCAATTCTCCCTCTTCAACAGCAACCTCATCCCTGCCAAGATAATAAACGGATCTTCCCTTTGTTTCGTCGACCTGGATGTCGCCGTGATCCGGAAGGGAAAGACCCATCGATGATAGTTTCTCCTGGAAGTGCTTTATGTCCTTTTTCGAAAGATAATGTTTGCTCACAGTTCACCTTACCAGCTGCCTCATCCTGAGTATCTTCTCGTTTATGCTTCCGTCCCTTGTTGCAATTATGTCCCTGATGCCATCAGCAAGCTTCTCGCCGAGCATCATCTGCTCTGAGCTGAACCTCCACTGCTGATTGGTTCTCTCATTGAGGGATATGCTGAAAGCATAATAGATGGAATTGAACATGCTGGACTGCCCGACAAATTTTTCCCATTTCCTGAGCATTTCCGGGCCACCGACGGAAAGATAATCCCTTACCATGTTTATGAGCATTGATGAGTCAGGTGACCATGGTTCCACTGTAACAAGGCTGGATGCCCTGGATTGATCGATTTTCCTCCTGATCATTTCAATCTGCTTGATTGGGTCGCCTGCCTGTGTCTTCAGCGCATTCTGGTCGATGTCAGGAAAATATTCCCTGAGTATATCCTTTCCAAACTTTGGCCACAGTATCTCCAGGAGCTTCCTCGCGCTTTTGGTATCAATTGAGACGGGACCGTTCTGCTCGAGATATTTTTCCAGAATCTTCGATTCCTCGGGATCGAACATCTCTCCAAGAAATGCAGATGGTGAATTGAACACCCTGCCTTCGAGCAGGTAAAGACCCTTAGAGAGTGCAATCTTCTTTCTGTATTCACTGACATTCTTTATGAAATTCCTCGCCTCAAGCTGTCCGCCAAGGTATTGATTCAGGTACTGGGCAGGTATTTCGCTGGATACATCCTCAAGGAATGGAACCTGAATGGAGATAGTCCTAGAAATATCAGGGACAAGCATGTGCCTGAGAAGGATCCTGATCACATTGCTCTTTGAGTCCTGGTATACCTTGATACGTATATGGTTGCCTATATTCAGGACCATATAGTCTCCCGATGTTCCGAATATTATATCTTCTTCGTTGACAGAGATATCATCCGTCTTCTCAAACTGGAAAGCATCCAGTATGAACTCTCTTGGAGGTGGGTTGCCCTTGCAGCTTGCAATGTAATAATGCTCAGAACTGTATACTGATACCTTTTTTGTCTGCACCAAAGAGGAAAACGAGAGCATTCTCCAGACGGTGCTGGAAAAATTCTGAACTCCAGCGAGAACCATTGGATCGGTGCTGCCCCTCTTTGCATAATCGACATTTCCATAGGGTGTTGAGATCAGCCCCATTATAGGAGCAGATTCAGATTCCATTACACGATATGTTTCTCCTATTGCACTTAAAAACTGATCAGCTGATCCTGAAAGCTTCCCTATCGCGGAGCCAGAAATGCGTGAAAGTTTCTTCTTGTATGAATCGAAGGGGCAGAGGAGGGAATTATCCATGCAGTCCGGTACAAGTGATAATAGATTATCAGGTTTAGAGAAGAAATCCTGAAGCTTCTGGATGAATTCGGTTTCCTTTTCCTTTGACCTGTATTTTAGCTTCATTTTGAGTTTATTTCGTGTCCAGCATCCTTATGGCTTCAGCATTTACTGTCACTGGTATCGGGACCATTGACTCGATGAGCTGCACAGTGACCTCTTCCTTTGCTGTGTCTATGGACATTATCTTGGCTTTCTCGCCCTTAAAAGGCCCGTCTATCAGTTCAACAAAGGCACCAAGCTCCAGTCCGGTAACAGCAGGCTTCGGTTCAAGGTAGTGCTCTATTTCCTCAATAGATATCTCGCCCTTCACTTCGCCCTTGTATCCGCGTATGCCTTTGCCTATAGAAGGGATCCTGTCCGGATGCATTGTCTCGACGAATATATAACCCTTAACTTCCTTAGGTGCCATTATTGCAAGGATCTCGCTCATTGCATTCTTGATAACAGCATTTCTCTCCTCTTTGTCCTTATCCCCTTTTTTTGCCAGGTCTCGTGCAACAGAAATCTCGTTCCCGACGGTCGTCTTCACTGCAACGATGACTGGTATAAGTGTAATGGTGAAGCTCCCCTCAAATCTGTTTTCATTATCCTGAGAAGTTATAGCAATGGATACAGTAGCACTGTCATCCTTGAATGCACCCTTAGGTGTTGCAACAACAAGCCTTACATCCCTCTGTTCACTCTTTTCAAGCGAGAAGACGGAAGATATGCCCTTGTTTTCACTTGGTGAAAGAGTGAATTCCTCCTTCTTCTGGGTGGATGATGCTCCCGACAGCGAAAAGAACCATTCTATAAGGTCATCCCTCTGCTTGAATTTTAACGATATGCTGACTGTAAACATCTTCTTTGCAGTGCCTGTATTCCTTACAAGTATTGATGTGTCCACCGACGTACCGCAGCCAACCATCCTGTCTTTCAGGGTACCCTCTATCCAGCCTTTTGATTCAGTTTCTTGCATTAAATTCACCTACGGAACATGGAAAACAAAACCCATCAGATAATATATCAGAAAGCCAACAAATCCAAGAAACACTATGCCAGCACCTGTTATCAGGAGAACCTTCTTGTATTCCTCCTCATTGGGTTTCTTCGCCATCTTGAGTATCCTGGCGTACTTTCCCTTTCCTATTCCGCCTACTTTCCTCTCAATGCGTTCCTGAATTTCTATGGCCTTCTCTTCCAACGGCATCTTAATCCGGTACCTCATTCAAATTTAACAGATAAAATCTTTGATCTTGAATTCCGCTCTTTCGAACCTCTTCCTTTTTCATTCGCGAACTGAAAGAGATATTCCGGAATAAATTTAAAAAGACAGAAAGGCGTAAGAATTGTGCCGGTGGTTCACATTACTTAGGAGGTGATCCATCCGCAGGTTCCCCTACGGATACCTTGTTACGACTTAACCCTCCTCACTGACATCAGATTCGAGTTTGTCCTCTCGAACATACCCTCATCCAACACC
>JAJYZU010000041.1 GCA_021799755.1 Thermoplasmata archaeon | reverse complement strand
GTTACAATTTTATCCATGTCTTCCATGTATGTTTTGCCTCCTTGGTTGTCTTCAAGGAGGTATCCTTGTTCATTTCATGAATTTTCTATTCATGATTTATATCTACACAGAAATCTGTACACTATCCCTCTAAACACAGAAGTTTTCTGAATAGTTCCCAGAAATATACAGAAAGGAAATGAATGAAGGTTTATTATTCATCCTCAAAAAGTTCATGAGGACCATTTGTAGTATTTGGGCAATAGAGACTTACATGAAGGTTTAAGCAATTAATTACGATCACTGAGGCTTATTCATTTAATGTCTACATGTAACCTGACTTCCCGATTCTTTACCACCATTAATTTCTGGTTTGTGGCTTCATTATTGGTTCATGAGTGGAGAGAAAGTTTATTAGTAATGGTGGGACATAGCACCATTATATCATAGAATCAGGTCATTGAAAAGCATGTCAATGGGAGGATATACGTTTATAAGAGAGTGCCTTACTACAATCCAAGGATAATGAACACCAGCTATCACTACAGATACATTGGAAAGAAGGAGTGGGGTGATACAAAGAAGGTAAGGATTGTCCTTCTCAGAGTGGGTCTGGTACATGGACCATTCATCCCCTTAATGGAAATAGTCAATGCCATTGGCAATGAAGAGATGCTGAAGAAGCATCTCACGGAGAATGAAGCAATGCAGATAGTTGCAATGGCAATATCAAAGGTAGCGAGGCCTTTGCCCGTCAGTTCGCTGGAGACATGGTTCAATGGCATCTCACTGTCCAGATCAATGAACGTGAAGACCCTTGAATCTTAGAGAATATCGGAACTTCTTGATAAGATAGGTTCATCTGATCTATACTAGCGGTTTTCCCCCGATCTCGTATCAAGGATCAGTCCTGGAAATTCCCTTCTATATGATATCACATCGTTATCTCCATACGGGTCAGCGGAGATACTTGAATACGGCCATGCCAAGGATCATCCCGATCTGGAGCAGATAAACATGAGCCTGGTTCTTGAACGTAGCAGGCGTAAACCGCTGTTCTTCGAAATTTACGGCGGCAGTATTCCCGATGTCGTGACCCTGAAGAGGACTGTGCAGAGCATAAAGGATACGATACCTCAAGATCGAGATAATTTTGGAGAGGGGATTTTTTTCCCATGAGAATCTTGATCTGCTGAAGGATGATTCATACATTATTGCAGCCTCCCTGGTGTCAAAGGACATAAAGAACGTGTTTCCCACTGCATCAAGAACCTTGGACAGTGCAGATAATGTCTTAATGTACAATAATGATCCAATATTCTGCGGGGCTGTTGAATTCACAATGAATGATCTGAACCTGAGGGGATATTTCTACCATGATCCTAGAAGGGAGATTGACGAGAGATCCGACTTCCACAGGAAACTTGAAGAGAAGTGATCAACGGTGGAGAAGCTTTAGCCAAGATCAGGTATAAGAGAGACCATCGAAGCAATTGCATCATCATACATGAGGTATTTCACATTGGGGATCGAGGACGGCAGGATAACAACAAAGTCGAGAAACAAAGCCATCTCTGCTGCAGAGAACAGGATGGGAAATTCCTCCTTGTACACTGCGGGGATTATTCCCCGCTGGAATGCCAGTCCATATACAGGGATCGTGATTCCATAGAGAAGGCATTCTGCACATTAAAAACGGATCTGAACCTATTCCCCTCAAGAAGAAGGAATTCACCATTCGGGAAACCATATTCATGTTCTTCCTCTCACTGATCATAAGAAATGCCCTCATGAGGGGGATGATCTCGTCGGGACTGATGAAAAAGTATTCCCTGGAGAGGATGCTCCTGGAACTTGAGAAGTTGCACGTGATCGAAGACCAGGACGGAAATCTCATTAAGCTTGAAAGGACGAGGAAGCAGAAGGATATCCTCGAAGCTCTAGATAAAATTTCGTGGTGGTAAAACCAGGGAATTCAGGATGTAACTTACCTTGCTCTTTTTTAAATTTACTATGTTCAGAATAAGTCATTGGGAGCTGAATCAACTTGTAGCTCAATCAGGACGTAAAATGAGGAGCTGTCTAGTTTCTTGGATAGCTTCTTTGATTTTTATATTAATTATTAATTCTGTTCTATTAATCGGATTCTTCAATATTTCCTCAATGGCTTCACAAAAATTTTCGGCTGAAACTAGTTTTACATTTGCTACACCCTTTGCTTGCTCTCTGAACTCCGGAAAATCTATTGCAATCGTTGGAACCTCAAAAAATATGGCCTGTTCCAAAACTCCGGAATGCCCACCAGGAGTATTGTAAGGGAGTAACAATAAATTCGCATTTAGAAAAATATTCATAATATCTTTTTCGGCAACAGGCCCAAGATATTCATCGATGATATCCGAATATGAATGAAGCAGTTCATTAAATTCTTTCTCATACTCCGGAAAATGGTGATTGAGACCTCCGGAGATAGTTAGTCTAAATTTTGCCCCATATTCTTTCAGTTTCTTTAGCTCTGACAAGCCTAACTCAATATTTTTCTGTGGCCCCCATGAACCATGCATAAGAACCGTCGGGATATCTGACTTCTCAATCTTAAAATATTCTAAATTCATTACTTCATTAATATATATAGAGGTAATGGCCTCAAGATACGGCAAATTTAATACACGAACTCTATTTTCCCCTATGGATTTATCAATTCTTTCCTTGTAAAGATCAAGAAGCACGAATGTATCAAGATTCTTGAATAAACTTTTTTCAACGATCCTAAGAAAAAATGAACGAATTTTATCAAAAGCAGAATTGTAACCCAGTGTTTTGACATCATTACTGAATACCGAATTGTGATATATTACCCTAATATTTTTTTGTTTGAGAAACTTCACCAATAATATTGGGACAAAAAGGGCAGTTGCGTTTGCCATGGTTCCATTGCCAAATCCAGTGGGTAGCATATTAAACATGACAACGTCA
The DNA here is from genome assembly GCA_021799755.1 of Thermoplasmata archaeon. Next base: position 5,950 of record JAJYZU010000041.1, on the reverse strand, counting down.
TAATTCTTCCATGGTATCTTTAAAAGTCGAAGAATCGATTTCGAATTATCATATCTATAAAACTCCCGTAGTATCACCTTTGATGGGAGCTCAAATTCTTCGGTCTTGTCGTTTTCTTCAGGACAAAATACGTCAATAGAATCCACGTTTTTCAATAGAGACAAGAGAATCACAATTGGAGTACCAGTTGTTTGCAACGATTTGCCATGGTTTATGAAATCTCCCACGAAGGCAATTTTCACTATAGCGCATAATTTTTCAATTCTTAAGTTTTAGCTTAGAGACAACTTCTAACAACATATTAATCTTGGCTCATGATTGATCTTACAGGGAAATTACGGCGCATTCATGGTCAATGCTGTCTGAAATGGTTCCTTTATCTCTTATTTTCCCCTATCTTCGTCCATTCTTCATGGAATTTCCATAGCTCACGCTATCATCCCCTTCTTTTTCATCCTTATCATGCACATGTGGTTGTGTCCAAAACACATGAACATGCACTTGACGCGAACCATCGGAACGGTCGTAACGAAGACATGACCACCATGGAATATTGTCTTGATCACTGAATATGGTCTTTCACCCCTGGATCGCTTCCTCGTTATCCGCATGTTGCGGCGGATGCTTTCCACAGGCAGCATGTATCCCTTCAGGGATCTATCCATGGGTGCATCTATCCCTCTTCCTTCAACGAAAAAATGCCCCTTGTCCTTGTAATTTACGATGCCTAGCATCGAAAGACCTATCTGTGAATCATTAACGGATGCCGTTGTTACGACATAATTGGCAATGACGTCATGCTCGGCGGTCTGTTGTAATCGCCGGTTGAATATTGTGCATTTTCGCCGGAATAAAAGTGATCCAGATCGCCGGTTTAATTTTGATCCATTTCCTCATGCGGAAGGGGATAGGGATTGTACCGGCTGGAGGTGTGGAGAATGATAAGGAATCTTAAAGAAGGAGGTATGAGCAACAGGGATATAGCAAGGGAGCTCGGTGTATCAAGAAATACAGTAAGTAGGATGCTCAAGAGGACCAGGATACAGGATAAGAAGAGAAAGAAGAAGGGATCAAAGCTGGATCCCTACAGGGACAAGATCCATGCATTGATAGATGAACACAATCTTTCCGCCGTAAGGATACTCGAGGAGATCCGAAAGCTTGGATATAACGGCGGATACACAATACTGAAGGAATACTGCCATAAACTTAGAAAGGATCGCAGGATACCGGCTGTCTACAGATATGAGACTGAACCTGGAAAGCAGTCACAGGTTGACTTTGGCGAATTCGGTCACATAGAGATCGATGGAAAGCGGAAAAAACTCTATGCCTTCTCCATTCTCCTTGGATACTCAAGGACAAGGTATGCCGAATTCACAGCGGATATATCCACTAACAATGTCATTAAGATGCATCTCAACTCATTCACATTCTTCGGCGGATATACGGATACAATGCTTTATGACAACATGAAGCAGGTTGTTCTTGACCGCAAGATCAAGGCATCGGAATCCAAGTTCAATGCAAAATTCATGGACTTCGCTGAATACTATGGCATCGTTGTCCGATTATGTTACCCATACAGGCCACAGACAAAGGGTAAGATAGAGAGCACGATAAAGTATCTCAGGAACAATTTCTTCAAAGGAAGAACCTTTTCTGACCTTAATGATCTGAACAACCAGTGCAGGGAGTGGCTGAAAAAGGTCAATTCCCAGATACATGGAACAACGCATGAGATACCTTACCAGAGGCTGAAGGATGAAAAGCTGAACCCACTGACATCTGTGTCTGCATATATTACCAGGCAGGAGAACACAAGAAAGATATCAAGGGATTGCTATGTATCGTATAAAGGAAACAGGTATTCCGTTCCATGGAAATTTGCAGGCAGGGAATGCAGGATAATTGAGGAATCCTCTTCCATCAGGATAGAAGTGGATTCTATCATAATTGCAGATCATTCCATTCTTTCTGGAAGCGGTAGGATATCCAGGAAGAAGGAGCATTTCGAAGGTCTTCTCAAAGCAATACGGGAGGAGAATGCTGCTGTGTTTTCACAGGTTGTTGAGACAAGAGATCTGAAGAGATACGAGGATGTGATCTGATGGATTCGTACGAAAGAGTGCATGAATATCTTTCAAAACTTGGCATGACCACGATGGAGAGCATCATTGATTCATATCTTGAAACATCACATGACAAGCCAGTCATGGACATACTGGATCATCTTCTCTCTGAAGAGCTCAGGCACAAGCTTTCAAAGAAGACGGAGAACATGCTGAACTGGTCGGGTTTTCCCTTCCGAAAAACAATAGACGATTTCGATTTCTCATTCCAGCCTTCCATTGATCGATCGGTGATGGATGATCTCAGACTATGCAGTATATACACAACACTGAGAACGTTGTCTTCCTGGGACCTCCAGGCGTCGGGAAGACGCATCTTTCGGTCGCACTGGGAATGAGAGCTGTCATGTCCGATATACCTGTATATTACATATCGGCGCTGAAGCTTGTCCAGATACTGAAGAGGGATTACGATCTCAAGAGACTGGAATACCGCATTAAAACATATTCCAGGTTCAGGCTGATGATTGTTGACGAGATCGGATATCTTCCTCTCAGCAGGGAGGAATCCAACCTGTTCTTCCAGTTCGTTTCCTCCAGGTATGAGAAGAGATCCACAATATACACATCAAATAAGTCTTTCAGCGAATGGGGCGAGGTCCTAGGGGATACGGTAATAGCATCTGCAGTGCTGGATAGAATACTGCATCACTGCGTTGTCATAAACATCAGGGGAGAATCATACAGGCTGAAGGATCGGAGAAAGAATGCATTGCCAACGGAAATAAGAGGTAATAAGGATGAGAGACAAGTTATATGGGTGAATTGTTCATCTCATCTTTGGACAATCTGGGAAATTAATTATGATACATTTTGCTCCAAGCCTTATATATGGCAGAACCGAAGAGATTTTACAAACCGGAGGAAAAGCTTAGAATCGTCCTGGAAGGGTTGAGCGGTACCATTCAGATATCTGAACTGTGCAGGAAATATGATATAAAGCCCGCAAGATTCTACAATTGGAAGGAGAAGCTTCTTCAGTCTTCGCAGATATTCGATGACCGTGGAAGGAAGCCGAACATAGATGAGAAGATCCGGTCAAAGGATGAGGAGATCGCGAGACTCAAGGATGTCATTGCAGAGATCACACAGGAAAACCTTGCACTTAAAAAAAAGATTGGGGGTTACGGGGGGAGGACATGAGATACTTCATTTCAGAGATTCTTGAAACCGTAAATACAGCAGTTCTAGATAGAATACCCGATCAGGAAGATCCTTGCAATACTGGGAATAGCGCCATCTTCATACTATTCATGGCTTAAACCCAGCACAATGGATGGAAGATTCAACCCTTTTGCCCTGAGGGACGAGGAATGGTTGATAGTCGGTTTCAAGATGAAGCATCCAAATCTTGGATTTCGAGAACTCGCATATACTATGATAGACGAGGATATAGCGTATGTTTCTCCAAGCACTGTGTACGCAGTTCTGAGAAGGCATGGCCTTGTTACAACGAGAAAGGAGAAGATATTCCTGTCGAAAGAGAGATATCGCCCCATAAGGCCGGATGAAATCTGGCAATGCGATATCATGTATGTGAAGGTGAAAGGCAGGTTCTTCTACCTGATTGTGTTGATAGATGTGTTTTCCAGGTATATAACACACCATACACTGCTGAGATCGATGGATGCAGATTCAGCTGGCCTGGAAGCACAGAAAGCCATCGAAACACTGAGAAAGGATTCTCTGGCAGAACCTGTTATCCAGACAGATAACGGTTCTTCGTTCATATGTTATGAGTTCAAGATCGTATTGACGTAGAAAGGTCTCACGCAGAAGCGGATACATCCTCACACCCCAGAGCAAAACGGCATTGTAGAGAGAGCCAACAGAATATTAAGAGACATGATTGATTCAAGTGTTGTAACGAATTACCAGGATGCCTGCAGCACAATTGCAGGCATAGTGCAGTTCTACAATAACGATAGGAGGCATTCATCACTGCAATATCTTACACCAGCACAGTATTATAGAGGAAATCCAGATGAATTACTGAAAACAAGAAAGATCAAGATGGAGATGGCAAGAATGACAAGGAAGGAGAGGAATATGAAAGAAAGAAAAGGAGGTGAAGTGGCGGGAGCATCTCATAATTAATTCTCTATTTTGTCCAGAAATGAGAAAAACAGTACATATTGTCCTTTATTATCTCCTTTCCCATGTACTCCTATCTCTGCCTTACCATGCCTGCTCTTTTTCCCTTTAACTGGTCACCTCATAGAGATAAACATTGTCTTCCCTTACAAGTCTCCTGATGTATGTCAATCTAGTAGTAATAACACTACATAGTATAAGTAACTTTTTGTGATCAGACCAAGTCAAATACTATGTTCACAGAAAGATGTAGTGTTATTTAAGGGCAAAGGTAGGCTGCAGGGAAGAAATCAATCATCTCAGTCTAAATTGCCATTTTGGATATTTCTGAGAAAGCTCCAAAATGATATTAATAAGACAATCTGTCCCTTCATCTGTTCGATCCTTGCTACAAATACAATTTTATTTCGACTGATCTGAGCCCCTTAATTTTGGACACTTTTTTCTGCTTCCAATGAGACATTTTCTTTCAACCTCCTTTTCTTTTCTATCCTGTTTTTCAATATCCTTTCTCCCTTCTTTTTCCTCTCTTCCATGAATTTCTCCCTGAAATCAGCGCTTTCATTCCATCTCCTTTCAAATTCATCCGGTGGAAGATAATCAATGGATGAATGTGGCCTTGTACCGTTGTAATCAGTGAATGCATATTCCATCAGTTTGCGTGCATCCTCGAATGTCTCTAGATCAGTGACCCATATGTAATCAGTCTTCAGTGAATTATGGAAGGATTCAATGTCGCCGTTATCCTCAGGCGTGTGCTTCTGTATGTATTCCAACCTTATTCCAAGTAATTCCATGGATTCTTTGAATTCATGCGATATATACTGAGGACCGTTGTCTATCCTCAGTACGAGATGCACAAGTTTCTCATCAGGGAACCTGGTGGCATAGGCTTTCTCTACTGCCATGATGCAGTCCGATGCCGTGCAGGATCTGGAGAATTCATACGATATCCATTTCTTGCTGAAGCAGTCTTTTATGGACATCAGGTAGGCCATTCCATCCCGGGAGGTGCTGACATAGTGAATGTCAGTCTCCCACAGCATGTTAATATGGGCAGGTTTTGTGAGGTCCCTCTTCCTTGTCCTGTTCTTGTGTTTTCCATATGGCAGAGCAAGGTTGTGAGTCCGCATGATACGCCTGACTGTCTTCATGTTCACATGGATGCCGGAATTACGCATTAATGCCCATATTCTCCTGTAACCATATGTGATGCGTTCCTCTGCAATCTTCAGGATCTGATCCTCTATTTCTTTTGAGATCCTTGGTTTTCTCTTTCCAGTGTGATCTGATCTCGCATAATAGATGGTGGATCTCTGGATATCCATTGCCCTGGATATCCTTGCAATGGACATTTCCGGTTTAAGGATGTTAACGATCATTATTATTTCCTCCCCTGTCGACTTTTTTTAAAAGCGTCTATGACAAGGGCCTGATCGCCCACTAGACGCTTGAGATCATCTATCTCCTTCTGGTATTCGTTTCCCTTTGACGATTCTCCAAGTGCATTGCTACCTCCCTCCAGGAATCTCTCCTTCCACCTGTGGAACTGTGCAATGGATACGCCATGCCTTCTGCAAAGCTCTGCAATGTTTGTTGCAGTGAATGATTCAATGACGATCTGTACCTTCTGCTCAACAGTGAACTTTCCTGTCATTCTAGATCACCATATATCCCGGAGTGTGCAGGAGTTTCAAAAAACCCCCTCTGCACTCCCCCTTATA
>JAJYZU010000040.1 GCA_021799755.1 Thermoplasmata archaeon | reverse complement strand
GGCATCTGAATGAAATCCCATTTTCTCTCCTATGGTGCAGGAATGCAGACTTTTGCCCTTCTGGTAATGGCCTGCGAACAGGCAGGATATTGCGGGGTGTAGCAGGACTTAGAGGATATATAAAAAATTTATTTAGGTATAATAGATATATTTTTATGTATAACCCCAGTAATAACCCCAACAGAATTGCCAATGCAAGAGAACTTGAATATGCGGAGAAAACGTGCAGGGGACATCCTGATATATGTACAGAATTGCACAGACTTGTACCAAGAGGATCAACTATCTATTATCTTGTAATGACTGTTTCTTCAAGTGGAATGTCAAGAAATGTCAGGTTTTTTGTTGTTTCAGACGGAAAAATAGTCGATATATCTGGTCTGATAAGAGAATATCTTGGTTATTCACGCCCCAGAGCTCAGGGTTTAGATTATGCCGTCAGACTTGGGGGTTATGGAACTGATGTTGGGTATGATGCTATCATCCATCTGGCAAGTGCTCTCTATGCAGAGTCATATGCCTTAGTTCCTAAGAGGCTCTAAAACAGTCTCCCCTGTTTTCCCTGAAATAACGCCCTGTATTCCTCCTCCTCTTTAGTGGGCTGGGGTTTTGGGTTTAATGCAGTATATACTTCAGCCCTCAAATCTGTGATCAGCATTCTCAGGACCATCATAGCCTCTCTGTCTCCTGGAAGCATCCTTTTGTAATCCAGGCTGTCAAGTCTGTTGCGTATAGCATCTATTTCCTGTAGGGAGATTTCATGTTCTGCATATTCCGCCTTAAGCCTGTCAGCTATTTGCAAGGTTATTTCTCTCAGTGCAGGTTCATTCAGCTTGAGCATGAGAGATGGTATGTTCATAAGAGCCTGACTCAGGGCAGCGAATATTTTTTCGCTATTTGTTGTGCTTACAATATCTCTGCTTTTGTTTGCAGTGGTTTCCTGAGAAGCGAGCTTGACAGCTCTTGTTGTGGCAGCGTTCATGGCTTCTTTCAACGTGGCAAATGGCGTGGCATCGGAATAGACTCTGAAGTGCTTGATATCTTTAACTGTAGAGAAATATGATCCATCGTAAAACTGTACGGTGTATTGATATGCTGGCATGTTTTTTACCCACAGGTTCTCAGACATTTGTTCCCAGCCTTCATAGCTTATGGGAACGCCTTTAGCCTCATGCTCAGGTTTCACGGGAGATGCCAGCAGTTTTGGTATGTCCGCTATGGCACCTATGGTTTTCTGCCACCAGAAATAGGGGCCTTCATACATTGCCCAGTCCTTTAGATTGTAGTTTCCCATACTGGTTCTCTTTCCCTCATAAAATACATCCGTATGATATCTGGATCCCCTCTGTGTCACCACGAAGGTTGCATAATTCCCGATGGATGCCGATAACCCTTTCTCCCCGTTCTGTAAGGTTATGGGTCTGTAATTCAGCAGCGTTTTGAAAAACACTATGGAGCTGTCAGGCTTCGTATTGGAAGCTGTGTTGGGCTGTTTTGGCGGGGAAGTAGTAGGTGCAGGTGCATTTTTCCGGTCATATATGGCAATATCTTCATTGGGATGCGCCATAGCTATGTTTGCAGAATCCAGGACAACGTTATAGTAATCGTTGTACACATTACCCGGATAATACGGATGTTCCTTTGCGTATTTTTCCATCATCCGTCTTGCAATATCGGCCGGGGTATGACCTGTTTCCACGGTCTTGCCGTAAATTGCATCCAGAACAGTGAAGGCAGTGCCATCAAACCTGATCTGCGTAGGCATACAATGATAAGAAGAACCTGATAAATTTAGTTTACGGTGATAGGGAGATTAAATCATGCTTTTTTCCTGCCCACTGTTCCAAGTCGGGAACACGATGATATTATATACTCCCTTGCTCTTTACATTATCATGACAAAGAGGGTGATGATATCTATACCTGATGCACAGTGGGAATATCTCCATAAGCATCCGGAGATCAGGTTGAGCGGACTGGTGCAGCAGACTGTGAACAAGATAATGGTTGAAGGCGAGCGGGATGGTGTATAGGCTCGTGCTGAAAAAAAGTGCAAATCGTGACAGCCTCGGCAATCCTATGTGGGAATTGTGGAAAGAATACAACGATGGCACAGATTACCTTGTCATTGTGGAATCCTCGGACTACTTTAGAAAGTTGGCTGAGGGCTTAAAGGAGGCGGGGTTTTGATGGCTGAGGATACGTATCCAGGTTTGTGGGATCGTGCAGGTAGATATCTTAAAGAAAAGCATCCGGGGTTGCCCGGTATTCCCAGCAAGGACATGCTTATTGATCTTCTTTTAAAGGAGGCGGGGTTCTGATGCAGTTAATTGGTAATAGAGGAGAAAGTATAAAATGCCCTAAGTGTGGATATGTCGATCCATACTATGAGTTTGGGTGTTTTACGCAACATAATTTTTCATATGCCTGTCCAAGTTGTGATGCAGTCTATGAACCCAGGGAAAAAGGAGAGGCGGGGTTTTGATGGCAACGAAAAAAGGAATGAAAAAAACATTGAGGGACAGGAAAGGAAGGTTCAGGAAGTCACACTGGTCGCCATTGAAGAAGCAGCTGCCAGCATGGGTTATCATTGTGGTATTCATGCTGATGATACCAACGGTATATGCACTCGCAACCGTAGTTATACCCGCTGAGCGCATATCACTGTTCGGGCAGACAACGCAGCCGTCAGAGATACAGGTCACGAACTCGTGGGTATCGTTCCTTGGCCCAAACAAGGCGGTTGTGTTCGTGGTGCTGAAGAATACAGCTGCAAGCACGCAGAATGCATACGTAAACATCACATTGCTGGACTCATCCGGCAACGAGATCGTGAACGGTTCGCAGCAAACAGGGGCAATGAATGCCGGGGCATCGGTAACGCTCACATACTACTTCCATCTTAAGGACATAGCATCCGAGTATTCTTCCGATTTCATACAAGTGATGGAAGTGGGGTGAAAGCAATGGATAGAAAAGAATACGAAACAATAGCAATAATGGATAAGGCAAAGGAAGAGTACGAAGCCGTAAAGAAGAAGGCAAGGGAAGAGTACAAAGCCAAAGTGAAGAAGGCATGGGCAGAGTACCGAGCCACATGTGTAAAGGCATGGGCAGAGTACAGAGCCAGCCATCCTGAGTAGTTATGCAGTAATCCTTGAGGTATCAAGATGAAAACCTATTATGGCGGGAGTTGCGTTCTTTGCGATGACACGTTTGACCATGTTACGAGATGGCAAAAGTTTGCCCTGCAAATAAGGCATAAACACCTGATATATGCCCTACTCCATTCCAGTGCGGTTTTTTTCCCGGAGGATGAGAAAGAATGAACAATGGAGAAGAGCATTTGCCTGAGACATGGTCCAGAAACAATTTCATGTTTGTTGTTGATGGAACAGAAAACAAACGGCAAACAATCAAGCGGGTTTGCCCTCTCTGCCAGCATAGTGCAAAGAAACACAAACGCCTGAAGGTGTACGGGAAACCTTACGCCTGTCAGGTTGCAGGCTGTAAATGCACCACAACGGGGGCGATGCTAAAATGATGTCTGAGGAATGCGAAAGAATGGATCATGCATTTTGTTCCTTCACTGCGTGTGACTGTTTTTGCCATTACCCCATTCAGGAAAAGACGGTGATTGTGGCAGTAAAAGGGATAGAGTATGCAATGCCGGAAGCATGGGCCATTCCGCTCAGTGGCATTTATGGAATCACCCCAAGAAATCCGGCAGGGACTGACCTGTTGCCCTATAGTCTCGATCAGGATGACGGTTCATCAGATATACTGTATTTTCCATACGGCTCTGCCCCTCCCAATTATATCATCCGTGCAGGGAGGCTTGGGGGTCAGGAAAAGCCAAAGCCCAGCCTGAATGGAACTACAATTAGGGCTTACATCCTGCAAAAGATGAAGGGGGTGGAAGTTTCCCTGCATGAAGTGGAGAAGTGGTTATTGGAACTTGAAAAGCCAAGCAGCGAAGCAAAGCCGATATTAGAGGCTCTCTGCAAACGTGGGGAGGTCTACGAAGTCAGCAAAGACCGTTTCAGGTCGGTTTCTTAATAGTGGACTAATTATTCCCATATTCTTATATTTGCCCCTGCTCTAATCTTTATCATGGCAATCGTTAGACTGGTAGCAGGTTTGATACACAAGGCCCTGCCTATGGTTATGGCGGGGGGAATAGCGGCAGGCACGTTTGGATATTACACTGGCAATACCCATGGGGCTCTTATATACGGTGGAGTGGGTGTAGCCTCTGGCGTTGTGCATGAAATTGGCACTGTCCTGGCGAACAGGCCGAAACTCACGAAACTCCAGAAGTTGCAGGCAAAGCAGGCAAAACTGGTAAGCAAGCAGGCAAAACTGGCAAAACCCAAGCCTACCCCAGAGGAGAAGTTGCAACAGAAGATTGCGGCCACAGAGGCAAAGGCTGCCAAGGTAATAGAACAGAAACCGCCCACACAGTAAGTCGAGAGGTGTATTGCAGGTGTCTTTTAACCTCTCCTCTCTCTTAGCCCTGCATGGATTTCCAACCCAGTACCTGTGGGCTCTGTATGCCGCTATGGTGCTGTTCGGTGTCCTGCTCATATTTTTCGGGAGAAGAATGTGGCAGATGCTTATAGAGATCACAGGGGCAATTATAGGCGCATACATAGGATATGCCTACGTCACTCCGCACATAGGATATCTGCTTATTGCCCACGGATTCCCGATATGGACAATGGACGCCCTTCTCGCCCTAATCTTTATGATTATTCTGCATTTCATTGTGCAGATAGCTGTAGCAGGAGGCATGGGCTATCTCTCTTACTACATCCTCACGCATCAGCATTACATCCAGCACTACTTCACCCTGACATACGGCTACATCATAGGGATAAGCATTGTGGTGACAATAATAGCCTATCTCCTCTATTCCAGGATATCGATTCTGATAGCTGCACTTGTTGGGTTTTTCGCGGTGGCAATAGGCCTCATGCATTTCCTCAATCCTGTGATCGCCACAGGGACAGCAGTAGCTATCTTCGGGGCAGGCCTCTATTGGCAAACACACAAGAGACGGGAGGGACTGCACGACAAAGAGGAACAGGAACTCGCCAAGTATCGTCTTAATAAGCGGATCCTCAAACTTGAAGAGCTGAAGCAGAGAGAGCTGAAGAAGCAATGAACCTGCCACGTCCCCTACCATCCAAAGTGAAGAACCTGCTGTCCATTGGCATAGGCCTGATTATAGTCGGTGATCTCCTTGCCTCCGGGCAGATCTCCCTTGTGCAGGTCTTCGGAAATGATATTGCCTCAGTCTTTGCATCTCATGGAATTTACCCCTCAATGGTTATGATTGCCTTTTCTGTTGCCGGGTATCTTCTCATGCTGTATGCTCTCCTGGACTACATTTTCCCAAATCCGCCAAAACCCCCCCGCCCTCCAAAACAGAGAAAACACAGTCCCAAGACCCTCATAAAGAGGCTCATAAGCGTCACCTTCATCATTGTCGGGATCGTGAACACCATCCTGTTTCTTGAAAGTGGCACAGCCTTGTATGGCGTGTTTGCCGGGAGCAGCTTTAGTATTGCCGCCATCGATCCGATAATTCATGCCGTTGGAAGCAGCTTTAGCATATTTAACGGTCTGAGAAGACTGCGGTAGTTTTATTCAAGTGCTATAATATCCACTGCATCTGACACTATCTCAGCATCGGTTGCTTCCACTGCCGCCATGTCTGCGGCATAGAGATCCATGAAGTCAAACAGTGATGCAAAGTCTATCGCTTCCGTATCTGCTATGGTTGTGATTGCATCGCTCAGTTCAGTGGCATTTACGGCAAGGGGATCGGTGCTCTGTACTTCGCTCAGAGTGTTCGCTCCCTGTTCCGGCGTGATGATGCCCTGATCCACGTTGTTGATTGCCTGCCCCGATGCAAAGTCCATGTTTACAGATGTAGGCGTAAAGTCAGAAGGGGGGGATGTATCCTCCACGCTTGTCGGGGGGCTGCTGGGGTCTGTATTTCCGCCTCCCCATTTGCCACGAAGCCATGAATACATACGGGCAGTGAGCACCACACCACCAAAGGCTATGAGCGCTATTGCCGTCCATCCAGCAAAGGCAATCACCTTATTCAGGTATTCCTGCAAGGTCTGCCCTGCTGGGGGAGTGCACTGCTTCCCGATCTGGGCAATCAGGGATGCCTGCTCTTTCTGCAAAGCCACAATCTGCCCCTGCTGCGTGGCTGTCATTGTGCCAGCATGATAAGTCACAGCATTGTTGTATATGTCAAACTGCTGCTTAATCACGCTTGCCAGTTCTGATTGCAGCTGTGAGCATCCGGGGCCCTGTGAGGTGGTGAAAGCCGTTACGATCTCGTATGCGGCAAAGCCTATTGCCCCTGCTATTCCCAGCCCAAGCCCAACTTTAACGGCTGAATTTTCCTTCACATATACCTTTGCTTGCGTATATCCACTTTTCAATTTCTGTTTTACAGGCACGGACATCCATTTCCCTCGTTTATTGTTCCCTTATAGGTTACGGTATCGGTTATTAGCGTGATTGCAGATATTCCACTTTCATTCAAGACCGTGAAATTGAACTGCCCGAATGACAGTGGGCCAACTGAACCTGTATCGTTCTGATCCGAACAGGCACTGCATGGGTAATTGTCGTTGGCTATGTTATCCCATCCTATTGGCATAGTTTCCGCTGTGACATTCATCTGGATGCGTCCCAGCGAATCTGTTGTTGCAGTGGCGGTTGCTCCGGATTGATATTTTGTGCTCTTTGTACCAAGGTCTTCAATCACGATGAAAAAGAAACTGAGGTTGGGATTTACCACTGATGATGAGATGGCTACCGCAACCCCAGGAATCGGCCGCCCATATTTATCTTTCACGTATATATAAAATCCTCCAGTCCCGAAACCTGGGGCATATTGTGCATTGCATTTCTTGCAGATTAGCGTGACAACATATACACAGCATGTGGTGGTGTACTGGGTTATGCTTTGTAAATCTACTGACAGTGGCACATCGATTATGGCAGGTATCTGCTTTACGCACTGTCCGCCTTCGCATACAAAATCAGGGCCGCATCCAGAGCAGTCTGAATCGGCAGAACAGGAGTTTGGGCAACTCGGTGGCGGGGTGGAAGAAGTACACAACTGGGAGGAAATACCGTAAAGGTTTCCGTTGTAAGTGACGTACCATTCAGTGTCGAGCGTCCCGGAAGTGGAAAATATCTCAACAGATTGAGTAACACAGTTTGCAACGTCCACAAAGGTGGTGTATACACCGGTTGGCTTGAGTCCTGAAATCCCGCTCACTGCCGTTGCTCCCATCTGTGATCCGTCAGAGTTCTGTATGTATGTGTCAAAAGACCCGCAGGGCGAAGGGCAGGTTGTGGGAGAGGTTTTCTTTTTCAGGGAGGCATAGTATGCCGCTCCAATTCCTGTTGCAGTGGCTATTACCCCAATTCCCGCAATTAACCCTTTAGTTCCTGCATCCATGATTTTATCCCCTCAATACTCCAGATATCCAGAGATAGTATATGCTTCAGGGCTGGTTGCCGCATTCCACAGTTGCAGGAAGCTCCCGGCAGAGGGTTTAAAGCTGAAAGTATACTGTTTCTTGAGTGCATATGTGCCCGGCTGGGCAAAGGTCAGCCCCCCAAACCCATAAAAAGACCTTGTTGAGTAGGTGGCATTCACAAGCATCACCCCGTATTTGCCAGCTGCCGGAACGGTAATAGTGTCTATGTACAGGACTGGGCTTATGCCTGTAGATGTTACCTGTTGCCCGCCGGCACTGTTAGGTGGTATATTCACATCGCTGAAACTGTACTCATTTACTGGGGCCTCAGGAAGCACCGTTATTGCCAAGGTGCCCGAATCCAGAGAACATGGGGCAGAAGAGGATGGAGAGCCGCAAAACAGAGAGGATTTTGCAACCGCTCTTATTTCATATATGCCCGGCTGGGCAAAGGTGATAGCCATCGTAGCTACACCATCTGATCCAGTAGTGGCTGTACCTTCGCTCTGAGTCACGTTTTCCAAAAATGTAACCGGTATTCCGGCAAGTGGTTTTATGGCAGGGGAGACCTCCTCCACTTTAGCCGTGAAGTCTATGGATTCCCCCGCTGTGATAGAGACCTTGGAAGCCGTGATCGTATTAGAGTAGGTTGTTGATGGAGGCGGAGAAGAAGGCGGGGTTGAAAACTTGCTGGAGTAGGCAACGGCAGCTACAACACCCCCTATGACACTGACACCTGCAACGATAGCTATGCCTGTTTTAGCGGAATCCTTCATAAGATGCTATATGTTCAGTGCTTAAAGATTGTGTGAAATAAAAAGTCCACTATTTCCCATGGCAGGATGGACAGGTAAGGGCAGTTACATGAATTGAACTGGAGCGCACCTTGCCAAGCGTGGGAGAATGCAGGACAGCATACATTTCATAATACTGTTCTGGGGCTGTAGGCTTTGAGAAATACAGAGTTGCGTAATATCTGCCGTCAAAACTCACAACACTCCTTTCCAGCACCCCCGCAGAAAAAATCTCGATTATGCCCGTTGGGGCGGAACCTGAATATACATAGGGATCGCCCACTTTCACAATCTTTGGGCCAGTAAAGGTAAATTCTTCGGAAGAGGTATAGCGGTTTGGCGTTTTCTGTTTTGTAACCTGATTCGAGAAATATGTGGCACTTCCATGGATAGCCTGTGCCGCCACCATTCCCCGTGATATGTTTTCCAGTATTCCAACAGGATTCATTTTTTGTCCATCTCCAGCAATTTGATAACTTTCTGGAGGTTTTTGTTGTTGTCGAGAAGAAGGTGCACTCTCCTTGCGGCTTCACGTGCTATGCTGCCTTTGTTTATTTCAAGGGAGTCCTTAGCCAGCGGATCGGGGTTGTGCCCGTAATATTTCCTGTGCTGTGATCCGTATCTCTGGCTGGGGGCATCCATGATCCTGTTCACGTCATCTATGTCTTCCAGTCTCATGCGAGGGAGAACCTTTTTTGCGTATTTGTTGTGCA
>JAJYZU010000039.1 GCA_021799755.1 Thermoplasmata archaeon | reverse complement strand
GTGAGGCCGAAACTGTACATTGCCGCAGGGATTTCAGGAAAGATACAGCACATCGTCGGAATGAAGGCGAGCGAAACCATTATTTCGATCAACACCGACCCGGATGCTCCGATCGTGAAGTTTTCAGACTACTTCATAAATGCGGATGCATCGAAGGCACTTCCGAAGCTCACCGAGGAGATAAGAAAGGTAAAGGCCGGAACACCAGCCTCATCACCCGGATGATCCTGATCAGATAGCCTGGACGGGAGATCTCTCCCTTATTTCCTTGCCAATTGCATCAATGAATCCTGGCACAGACATCTCTTTCTGCTCGTTTTTCCTGTTCCGGACGGTAATCTTCCCGGATTCAAGCTCCCTTTCCCCAACCACTACAATATAGGATGGACGCTTGCTCCTTATCATCTTCAGCTTCTTGTTCAGTGTCTCGGTTCCCCTGTCGAGGTGCGCTCTTATCCCATTCCTGAGCATGTCGGCAAGAACCTTTTCGCTATATTCGAGATACTTCTCCGATACGGGCGCTATGAAAACCTGCATTGGCGAGATCCATGTGGGCAGGTTGCCAGCAAAATTTTCTATGAGTATGGCCATGAATCTCTCGTAGCTGCCGAAGACCGCGCGGTGAAGCATGACAAGGTTTTCCTTCTTTCCAGCCTGGTTCACGTACTGCAGGTTGAAGTTGATGGGCATCATGAAGTCGACCTGGATTGTGGAGCACTGCCATTTCCTGCCTATGGCGTCTGCTACGTGAACATCAATCTTTGGGCCGTAGAATGCGGCTTCCCCCTTCAGCTCTTCGTAAACGATGCCTGATTCCTTCAGGGCGGTACGGAGGCTTTCTGTTGCTTCCTTCCATTTGGATAGATCCGGGTTTATGCTGTCAGATCCGCAGCTGGGGCACTGAAGTTCGCCCTCTCCAGCAACCTTCCTTGCATGGAAAACGGTACCGCAATTCTGGCAGACATACTCGATGAGGTAGTTTTCCGGTTTATCCTCATCCATCACGCTCAGTTCAAAATCCAGCTTGCTCTCTCCAAGGAGCCTGAACGTCTCCCTTGTCATTTCTATAATGCTCTTTATTTCGTCTACAAGCTGATCCGCGCGCATGAAACCATGGCCATCGTCGATAGTGAAAGTCCTTGGCCTTGTTAGACCTCCGACCTCGCCTGACTTCTCGTATCTGTATACCTGGCCCGGCTCCGAATACTTTACTGGCAGATCCCTGTAGCTGTGCGGCTCCCTTTCAAAAATGGTTATGTGTCCTGGGCAGTTCATCGGCTTTACCGCGTAACCGGTTCCATCCTTGAACTCAAATGTGTACATGTTATCCTTGTACTTCGCGTAATGCCCGGATTGCTTCCACATTATGTCCGTAAAGATGTGCGGTGTGGAGACTTCCTGCCAGCCGTTCCTGGCGTTCAGTTCATGCATGAAAGCGATGAGCTCATTCCTTATGACGGTACCATTTGGGGTGTAAAGGGGAAACCCAGGGGCCCGTTCGGAGCTGAAGACAAAAAGATCCATTTCCTGGCCTACCTTGCGGTGATCACGCTTCAGGGCCTCTTCACGCATCTTCAGGTAATCCTTCAGTTCCTTATCCGACGGAAAGACGGTGCCGTAGATCCGAACAAGCTTCTCCCTTTTCTCGTCACCTTTATAGTTGGTCGATGCCAGTGAAAGAAGCTTCACATTTTTCAGGTAACCGGTCGATGGCACATGAGGGCCGGTGCAGAAGTCCTTGAAGCTCCCCTGCACATATATGGATGACTTGGAACCATCTGGCACGTTATCTCTAATCTTGTCGATCTTGAAAGGATTGTCATGGAACAACTTTAGAAGGTCATCCTTCGATTTTTCCTCCCTCACAATTGGTATATTTTCCTCTGCCAGCTTCTTCATGACCTTCTCTATATTGCCAAGGTCCTCGGAGGATATAGGATCCATCATTATGTCGTAATAAAAACCATCCTCTGTCGGGGGACCTGCATTAAGACGCGCATCAGGATAGATCTGAAGGGTTGCCTGTGCCATAAGGTGAGCGGCAGAATGCCTGAGTATCTTCATGCCATCCTTGGAGTGGACATTGACTGCCTCGAATGTACCGTCTGAGGGCGATATACTGGATAGATCAAAGAGTGCCCCATTGAACCTTGCGGCAACGATATCGACGTCCTTGCGGCCAAGCGCATCCGCAAAACGTTGCCCTTTCTTGATCGGAATTTTTATGGATGATTCGTGCATAACGGTGCAATATCCTTCATTATATATATTTATTTGAAGCTAAACAGGTAAAATTCATTAATATTCTAAAGAAAGCTAAATTTGAATTGTTATGCAACTCATTCATTGTTCTGGGCTGTGAAGCATTCCAATACTATTCCTTTTATTTTTGGAAAGTTTCATTTCAAACTTCAGTCTAGCTATCCGTGAATCAAATTAATAGCAAAGTTAGTTTAAGCTGAACCTCCATGGATCATGAAAAGGTTTATCTAAATCGTAGCCGTTAGCTTTGCATGAGAAACTCTCAGGGGAATTACTGTTTTCGGGGCTTTAGGGAAGTATTTGGGATTGGGAAACGCACTTCAAGCAATTGGTGAAGAGGGAACGTTAAGAGGTGAAATTTTATTGAACCCCAATACCGAGAATCATGGTGAGGCAAATTGATGGGTACACAAGCAACACAGAGCCAGCTATCCTTCATAAGCAAGTCAAGAAATGCCTCTCCCGAGAGGGATGAGATCTTTCAGGAATCCGCGAAGGAAATATGGAAGCTGGTGTACCAGAAACTGAAAGGGATTGTGTGGGTTTTCAAAGGGTGATAAAGTGGAAGAAAACAGACGGTCTAAGAGTTTTTTCTCGGTCAGTTCTGCCCTCAAGGACCTAATAGGAAAAGAACTTGTTACAAACCAGTATGTCGCTATACTGGAACTAATCAAGAACTCCTATGACGCTAATGCAAAAGATGCAAGAATAATTTTTCGTCACTCGGATCCAGACAATGGAAAGGTAGACAAGTTATTGATCTTAGACGATGGTAAAGGAATGAGCGATAATGATGTCAGGGAAAAATGGCTATTTGTAGGATACTCCGACAAGAAGAATGAAAAGTCAGGACCAGGTGGTCGCATTGCTGCAGGTATGAAGGGTATTGGTCGATTCTCATGTGATCGCCTTGGTGAGGTTCTGGACATGTATACCAAGACGCCTGAAGAAGAGCAATGGAATCATCTACATGTAAACTGGGTGGTTTTTGAGGGACATCAGGATGTAAAGTTCGAAGATATCCCAGTAGTTATTAATAAGGAGACTTTGCCAAGTTTCATTAAGGCATTATATCCAAAGGATGAGGGAGGGACAGCACTGGTCATTAGCAAGGTTAGGGATTCTTGGGCGTATGACGAATTATTTTCATTGAGAAAGTACCTTCAAAGAATGGTGAACCCATACGAGAAAATTACAGATTTCCAAATTTTCTTGAGTGCAAACTCATATCTGGAAAAGGATAAGAAGGCAGAGATTGACAAGGAAAATCACTTTTCTGATGACGACGAGTCCTTTGAGAGATGGAAACCATGGGGACCAGTGAACGGAGCGATAGAAAACATAGTTATTGAAGAAGTGAGGGAGAGGTCTTCATGGATACGAGGAACAATACGAAACGGAAGAATCGAGATAAGCCTACATGAAGGGAAGGAGACCTTGATTTATACCACTGAAATTTCTCCATTTGTGGCGATTGGCAAGCCCGAAGGTGCCGAAAAGATCGAGGCAGAAATTTTCTTCCTCAACAGGAATGCCAAAAACATATTTACCAGAATAATGGGTGTCAGACCGGTTGATTTTGGTTCTATCCATGTCTACAGGAATGCTTTCAGGGTTTTTCCCTATGGTGAAACAGGCGACGATTGGCTTGAGTTGGATAGGGCTAAGGGTCAGGGCTGGAAACGGTCCCTATCGACCAGGGATATCATGGGAAGAGTTTCGATAACTGATAGGAGCAATGTATTCAAAGAGGTATCAAGTAGACAGGGGTTCAATGAGGGCGAACCATTCGCTGAACTGAAGCGTTTCATGATGGAATATATCATCAACAGGCTGCAGCGTTATGTTGTGGAAGCCATAAATTGGGACTCCGAGAAGAATCCAGTTAGTGAAGAAGAGCGTAGGATTGAGAGTCTCAAGTTGGTTAACTATATTACGGGCAAAGACAAAGGAGAAGGTCTCATTTCAATAGGGGTTGGACCAAATATTTTAGAAATCGTGAAGGAGAAGGAAGTCCAGAAAATACCGGAACTCGTAAACACCCTCGAAGCTCTGGCTATTAGGGCCCCAAACACAGAGTCAAGGGAATACGTGGAAGCTCAACTAAAGGCAGTAAAGACTGGGGTAATGAAGTTAAGCAGAAACCTCAAGGAACGCGAATCTGAGATAATGTTTCTGGAAAAAAGTACCTCTATGCATGGTACGATGGCACCGATACTTCACCATGAATTGGTAATAGCAGGAGCGGACGTTATTCCAGCTCTTGACAAGATTATTAGGCAACTTTCTGCAAATCAAGAGATGAAAGAGATAACCGACTCATTATTTGGAATTAGGATTTCAGTCCAGAAGATGGTGAAAGTTGCCGAATTGTCTCTCAGTGCAAAATTTGACCTAGCAGTCGACGAGTTTGGCGGGGATATTGTGCAGTACATAGTTCAATACATCTCTAAAGCCAAGAAAGACTTACTTGAATCGAACGGGGTGGCTATCCGCTTCAACAATGACGGAATGAGACATAAAACCGATCTCAGGTATCTAGAAGTCTCGATGATTTTGGACAACCTGATCAGTAATTCCCTGAAGGCTGGGGCAAAAAAGATACTTGTAGACTTTGGCCTTTTCGGGAATAATTTCTACCTTCGTTTTTCAGACAATGGAAATGGCGTACCCATAGAAGTTGCAAACCAATTGTTTTTACCTGGGATATCGACGAGGGGAGGGACCGGACTAGGCTTGTACACCATTAGGAAACTTACCGAAATATTGGGTGGAACAATAAGTTTTCTGGGCAATTCGGTCGAGGGGATGGAGAAGGGGGCATGCTTCGAGGTTAAGTTATGAAAGAAAATAGCAAGGCAGAAGAAAATATTGCCGACGCCATCCCATTACATGCAGTGATCCTTGAAGACCGGGAGAAGCAAGCCCAAATAATTTTATCTGTAGTTAAGGATTCCCTGAAAAGTGTATCCAAGCAAACGGGTATTCCTTATTCCCTTACTCAAGAGACTGTGAAGAGCATAGAAGAAGTGAATTACATAATGAATAGAGATGATAGCTTACCAGACCTGGTATTTTGTGATCTGGATTTAAACGTTAAAGGTTCAGGAATGGAAGTTGCAAAACGTATTTCAAATGAATTATACCCAACAGATGTGCTGCTATACTCCTATGCTGGAGTGATAGATTCTAGTGAGGTTTTACCTGAAAACAGGTATGGGGCCACTTTAATTGCAAATCTTGACCAAATCGATGGTAAAATCAGTTGGCTAATATGGAAAACTCTGCTCAGGCTTTCTGATCCAGAATATACAAGGGGATTGATCCTTTCTCGTACAGCTGATACAGAGACACTATTGGATGAATGCCTATTCTATCTATTCAGGATTCATGAAGAACAAGCAGATCACTTCAAGTGGGATCTACTACGAGGGGGAGATTACAACTGGAGCCATAAGTTTGATGTCCTTTCGAGAGGGTTAAGCCCAAAAGCAGGAATTAAATTAAAAGAAAAAGGTATAAATATGGAAACAATAAGGCATCATATAACAGGAATATTTAAATTCAGGAACGAAATAGCTCATGGCATTGTTAAAGGTGATAAAGGAGGTGGTTTGTTTATTAAAAACAAGCTCTCCTCTGGCATTACTAAAGGTACGGACAAATTGCATAAGAAAAGATCCGAAATAAAGAAACAGTTATCCCTTTGCCACAATACGGAAAGAGAGATAAACTCAATTTTATCATACTTGAGGGAAGACGAATCTAAAACAAGTTCGTGAGGAGACTATATCAACTCAAAGCATTTTTTATTATTTTACCAACTAGGAATGCATACAACGGAGGAACAGCATTGGCAACTTGAGTATATCGCGGGGTCTCCATTCTGCGACGGGTTCCCCCAGTCGTATAATTTCCCCGAAATTCATACCAGTCTGGGAATGACTGAATTCTGGCGTATTCCCTCACGGTGAGTATCCGTGGTTCAGAATAGTGCACATAATCGTCTGGAAGCGATGTCAAGGTAGGAGAAGGCAGTTCAGGGTTTAGGGGGCGAATGTCCCTCTTCTTGAGCCCTAGAGATTTTATATAGTACTTAGCTAGGTTTCTATCCTGCGATGAAAGACTTACTATTTTTGACAGCCTCTCCGTAACCCTTCTAGAATGACGAGCAAATCTGTGACTGTCCGGCATCATCTCGTTTGTCCTTAATCGCATCCTTTTCTGGTACTCGGACTCTGCCAGACCGTAAATTCCAGTCATAAAGCTACCTGAGTCTGGGCTCTTGCCTTCCCCATGGATCCGCTTCAGGTCAGAAATGGCGTCCTTGACTGTTACTTTTCTTGAAACACGCCCAGAAAGCAATTTCTCGCTCAGCTTGTGCGGATCCTCTCCTTTCAACATTGAGCCTAACAATAAACGTCTTCTAGATTGAGGAACTCCATAATCGGAGAAATCGTATATCCCTTGTACCGGATCCTCGTAACCGATAGCCCGCAATTCAGCAGTAAGCCTAGACGAATATGGAACGTTAGTGCTTTGCATCTTTTTGAAGGAATAGGAGAACCCTGGAACGTTCTCAAAGACTATTACCTTGGGTCTCACCACCTCCACGAACTTGACATACTCCTTGAACAACTGGTTCCTCTCATCATGCTCAATTCTGCGACCTGCCGTAGAGAATCCCTGACATGGCGGTCCTCCCACTACGGCATCCACTTTGCCTGAAAGTTTTGACAACTGTACGCTGTAGCTCTTGAGCAAGTACCTTATGTCCATCGGTTGCTTCGGCAACCATTCCGGCCATTCAAATGCACCATTACCATTGACGAGGTTGTGCTCAAGGGTAGAGAATGCCATCGGGTCCCTCTCTACTGCAAACAATCCTCGCATCCCTGCCTGATACAAGCCCAGTGAGAAGCCCCCGGCACCTGCAAAAAGGTCAATGAAATTCATTTCTCGCGTGATCTTGTCACCTCCATGACTTTCTCTGCACAGTGAACGCAGTCGCTGATAACCTCGTGTTCCCAGAACCTCATGACAGCATAACCCTCTTTGCCAAGACTGGATGTGACCAAGGAGTCATGGTTCTTGTTCCTCAGGAGTTTCTTTTCCCAGTATTCCGCATGAGTGGCAGGCGCCTTGTAGCACGCCGGGCACCCATGCCAAAAGCAACCGTCAACAAACACCGCGATTTTTTTTGACTTGTTCCCCATGTCTGGGTTTCCCGAGATTTTTGGGTACCTCCTGAGACTCCTATGATCTACCTTTTCCCATAAAAATAACTCGGGTCTGGTGTCTTTGTTCCTTATGCTGGACATGACCTTTTTCCTCTTTTCCGGGGAAAGGTGGTCTACCATATCTCACCGCCTGCTTATCGATGATGACGAACAATAAGGATCCTGAAACGCACCCAAAGGCAACACCATGCTTAATATATTTCCTGGATTTAGCCTTTGCGTTTATGAAAATCCCCGTCAGCACCCGTGTCCACGCACGTTGATCCAGTTAAATCCCTAGGATGGGCGTATACAATCGCCTCCTGTTGTTTCCCGAAGATCTCATCATGCATCCCTCCGGTTCTACCAGTGAGAAGCAGTGCCTATACTTCTTCCCGGATAACCTGAACAGTAGTTCAAAATATAACACGACACCTTTGAGTGCATTTTCATAAGCCCCAGCGAATCCTTCTAAAGCGAAATTTAAGCATGGCGTCCTAACAATCTTTAAAAACGGGCTTGCTGTAAAACACATGGGTCGATAGTCATGTCATGTATCTACCGTTATGGAAACAACCTTGAGGACACGTTTTTATGCCATCCGATGCCAGTTATCACGGGAGAGATTATGCATCTTGATCTACTGTGACTCCGACCGATAGGCACAGAGTCATAAATCGACCCATTCAAGCAAGGCGAGAAGACCATGGAAGCCCAAAACCCATGGAAGATGCAAGGAGAGCAAGGACAAGGACATAGACAGCCCACTTCCTGTCATCGATAATGAGGCCTATACCCCATGTTATTATAGAAATATCTCCCAGTATGAAGAACCAGAGCGATACAAAATCATGAGGATAGGTATCGCCATGATATATTCCAATAAGGGCAAGGAAAAGCGATGAGATCATAAGGAACGAGCTACCGGCTGACTCAACCCTGTTCTTCGAATGGAGAAGAAGGGAACATGCAAAAACAAACAGTAAAACAGATGTGAACATTAAGCCCACATTGTATACCCAAGGACTGTTTGCCCCGGGGGAGCCCAGCTGGCTGAGTGCACCCGTGTAGAAATCGAATGAAGGGTTTATGGCAATTGCCGTTGAGATCCAGGCCGCGGCAGAAATCATTGCAAATATGCCGAAATAGAGCATAACGGATCTCGCTTCTCGGATATCCATGATCGTAAATGTTCAGCTAGCTTATCAGTTTAATCCTGTAAAATGTTTGGTGCCAAGCAACCACCAAACTAAGCCCGCACCAACCAAGTGCATTAGAAGCCAGGACGCTTTGATGCTTGGTAATAAGCCTCAGTGAATCATCAAACACCAGCAATGAGATTGAAGATTCCATTGCTGTGAGAAAGGATTTTCATATCATCATGATATTGCTAGAAACAACGAGTATAAACTAAAGTTAATGTAAATCCATGCAAAGCCAAAAGGTAGCTAGAAATGGGAAAGTCATCCCTCAGCAAGAAATTGTTGATCTAAGATCCTTCTAAGGTAAGCCTATAACCTTTTCCTTCTCATGGATATTACAACAGCACCCAGCAGTACGACAACTGCAACCCCACCGATTTCATAGTACACGGAAAGACTTGACGTGCCTATCCCAATTTTCTGAGAAGCATTGTCAATAGAAAATATCTCAATTTCGTCTGCGTGCGAGATCGAAACATACAGGTATCTATTTCCAGGATCGTAAGCCAATCCGGTAGGTTCACGTCCAACCGAT
>JAJYZU010000038.1 GCA_021799755.1 Thermoplasmata archaeon | reverse complement strand
GTTGTAGGATTCCCTGAATATATCCTTCAATGCCGACCTGCATCCGCTCTCCTCGGGAATGTAGAGAGACGAAGCGATTTCCTCACCTTTATTCTTAAGAAAATTTCTGAATTCCAGGTATCCGGAATTGTCTTCCATCATACGAAACAGATATTCATGCAATATTATTCTTTTTATTCGAGGGTCAGATTCAGATTATAATCCCTATGGTTGTCAGGAAACCATAATCTGATTTGCCAAACTTCGACAGTCTGCTCGAAAAGGGTAATTTGGCAATTAGTTAACCATGTTAACTTTTATATTTGATTGCAATCCTCCTTAATGGTCCAGGAAAAGTGGGTCGCATTATCAAATACCACGCTCGGCATACTCATGGCGAGCATTAACGGTACTATAGTTCTAATATCATTACCTGCAATTTTCAGGGGAATAAACATCAATCCTTTTGCCGGAAACTCTTTCGTTTACCTGCTCTGGATACTAATGGGCTACAACATAGTCACCGCAACATTGCTGGTGACTTTTGGAAGACTCTCAGACATATTTGGGCGGGTGAGGCTTTTCAATCTTGGATTTGCGATCTTTACCGCAGGATCAATACTCCTGTTCTTAACTCCGGGCACAGGCGATACAGGCGCAATGGAACTGATCCTGTTCAGGGTCATTCAGGGAGTGGGAGCATCGTTCCTCTTCTCCAATAGTGCAGCAATAATAACAGACGCCTTTCCATACAACGAAAGGGGAAAAGCCATGGGGATAAACTCAATAGCCGGGCTTTCAGGGTCTTTCATTGGTCTGATACTTGGTGGTGTTTTGTCACTTATAAACTGGAGGCTCATATTCCTGGTTTCGGTACCCATAGGTGTTCTTGGCACCATATGGTCTTACTGGAAGCTCAAGGAGACGTCACCAAAACTCGCGCAGAAGATCGATTATGCAGGAAATATAACATTTGGCGCAGGTCTGGTGATTGCACTCATCGGTGTCACCTATGGACTTATTCCATATAATGGCAGTTCCATGGGATGGTCTGATCCATGGGTTATAATAGCAATTGTTGTCGGTTTGGCACTGCTTGTGGCATTCCTCTTTATAGAGAGAGTGGTGAAGTTCCCCATGTTCAAGATGGAACTGTTCAAGATCAGGAGATTCTCAATGGGTTCTCTCTCCGGTCTCTTCTCATCGGTTGCAATGGGCGGGGTGATGTTTATGATAGTTCTTCTGCTACAGGGAATCTGGCTTCCGATTCATGGATACAGCTATGCAAGCGCTCCATTCTGGGCAGGTATATTCATGCTCCCCATGACGGCAGGCTTCATGGTAATGGGTCCGATCGCAGGCATAATATCTGACAGGCGTGGTCCAACAAAGATTGCAACGTTCGGATTTGGCATAACTGCATTCTCTTTCGTACTGATGTATATGCTCACTGCAAATTTCTACTATCCGTTCCTGGGCATCACGCTGTTCATATTCGGACTTGGAATGGGAATGTTCGCCGCACCCAACACATCATCGCTTATGAATTCCGTCCCGCCTGATGCCAGGGGTGCTGCATCCGGGATGGCTACTACACTCAGGAACAGTGGGCAGACTGCAAGCATGGCCATATTCTTCACCATTCTTATTTACAGTATGTCCACCACACTTCCTGCTTCCATTTCTGCTGGCCTTACCAGTGCAGGAGCTCCCCAACTCATACCATTCATGGCGAACGTGCCCCCAACCGACGCAATATTTGCAGCCTTTCTGGGCATAAATCCATCCACAGCAATGCTTTCTCTGCTTACGCCGGCACAGATCAGTGCACTTTCCCTCTCTCCAACAGCCATTCTCAACATGTCGGCAAATTCCTGGTTCCCTGGTATCATTTCATCTCCGTTTATGACAGCGCTCCACCTTACCTTCATATTCGGATTCTCGATTTCTGTGGTTGGAGTGATCCTGTCTGCCCTCAGGGGAAAAGATCTAAATGCAACTTCAAAGCCAGTCAGAAAGGAACCTGGAGTAACCCAGGAGCCAATCAATGAATGATGATGAAAACAACGATCCTCTTTCTCCTGAGGGTCATTTAATTATAAACATAATCAAGACAGGTAAAATTCTGACAAGATATATGGACAGGATGCTCAGATCCAGTGGAACAAGCGTTGTGGAACTCGGAATATTGCATCGTATCAGGAATATGGGATGCAGGAGGCTCACCGACCTTGCAGAAGACGATTTTATTAGCAAGCCAAGGGTGTCGAATGTGCTTAATGCCATGGTGGAGAGAGGTTTAATTGAGAGGGTAAAGGATACCAATGACGAGCGCGCATTTGAACTTGTGATCAGCAAATTAGGTGAGAAACTCTATTCCGATTCGATAGTGCTCATAAATAATTTTTCTCGCGAGCTCTTTAAAAATGCAGACTTGAATCTAATGGACGGGGTATTCAGGGATGCACTATCACGCGTAGAAAGCGTTTCAAGGGACAAAACGTAGGGGCAGCATGCGATGACAAATTGTACTGTCGTTCGCGTGTAATCGTGGACTTTTCCCGACTCATTATCCGTAGTTCAGCTTTCATTCTTGTTTGCTGCAGCGTACACAGCGAACGCAAAAATGACCAGCGCAAAGATTCCCATATATATAATGAGTGGAAGAGCAAGTGTCAGATTGTTGAACAGCATGATGTCATCCAGTATCTTGATAAAGTATGTCAGAGGAAGAACCGACGAAATCGTCTGGAGATAACCGGGCATTATGCTGATTGGGAAGAAAACTCCTGATAGAAACATCATGGGGAAAAATATCACATTCCCGATGAGACTTGCTGTCTCCTCCTTTCTCGTTAACAGACCTGCGAGCAGTCCAATAGACACAAACGTGATGAGACCTATGAATATGGATAGTACAATCAGTGAAACTCCAAGTCCGGAAACAGCAAAATTGATCCCGAAGAAAACCGATCCAACTATGATCAGAACAGCATCAGAAAGCAGAGTAATCCCGAGGTAGAAAATCACAACTGCGAAGAGCCACTCAAGTTTTGTTAAGCCGGTAAATGAGAGCTGTCTGAATATCTTTTTCTCTGTGTAATTCGGAACAATGTAAATCATGGAAAATATTCCGTTGAGCATTGTGAACCCAATCAAGCCTGGAAGATAATAATCAACTGATTTGGGAATGTTCTGTGCAACAGGTATATTGGAAAGGTAAATTGTTCCTGTACCATTGCTACCGATTTTGAAAAGAATATTCTGAATCACAAGTGAAAGGGATTGCGAATATGGATCGGAAGGGTTAGAATAGTAGGAAATATAAGACTTGCCAGACGCAAGCCCCTGTGTGAAATTCGATGGAATTATTATCCCCTGATCAACCGAGTTATATACCATATAATTTGTAAGATTCTGGGCTGGTGAGACCATCTGTACGGTAAAGAGTCCAGTACTGTTTATCGCAGAAAGAACATTGCCCGAAACCGTGGATTGATCCATATCCTGAACCGCAAGCGTTGTTTTCTGTGTCGATGTCCCACCAAAAATAGACCCAAAAATGATCATGAATATAACCGGCAGAAGTACAACAAAGAAAATGCCTGATTTTGAACGCATGAATGATGTTACATGAAGCCTGAGATAGGCCAAACTTCTCTTAAGGTTCATTATCATCAACCTTTCCCACGAGTCTCATGAAGACATCCTCAAGGCTCTCTCTTTTCATAGTGACGTCGGTAAGTTCTATCTTTTTCTCCTTCAGCAGGTCTACGATCTCAAAAAACTCAGTACTGTCCTTTATTACCACCTGCACCGTACCATTCTCTGAAGACACGTCGTAACCCAGAATCTCCAATATAGACATGATGTCGGATTCAGATCTCAGGATGACCCTGTCGCCCCTGTGGTTGAGCCTGACTATTTCATCAGGTGATCCTTCAGACACAATTTTTCCATCCTTGATGAAGGCCACTCTGTCTGAAAGTTTCTCGGCTTCATCGAGATAGTGTGTTGTTAAAAAAACAGTTCTTCCAGTTTCCTTCATCCTCTGGATTACAGACCATACATTTCTTCTGGAGAAAGGATCCAGGCCCGCCGTAGGCTCATCGAGAAAAAGGATTTGTGGTTCGCTAGACATCGCCATCGCGAGTCCAAGTTTCTGCTTTTGACCACCGGACATATTCTCAAACGGGGTATCCCTCTTATCATAGAGATCAACTTCCTTCAGCAGTTGAATCACATCGGTCTTGCTTCCCAAACACCTTTTGTAGAATTTCAACGCTTCAATGGGGGTTATATTCGCCATGAAATTGAAGTCCTGCGGCAGTATTCCAATCCTTCTGCTCAAATCCTTTTTATTCTTTATGGGATCGAGGCCGAGTACCGAGATCTCGCCGGAAGTTTTCCTCCTTATTCCTTCCAGAATCTCCACAGTGGTGGTCTTGCCAGCACCGTTGGGACCGAGCAGACTGTATATTTCACCCTCTTTCACGTACAAATCTATGCCGTCCACTGCCCTCAGACCCCTGTATTCTTTGACGAGATTCCCTATCTCAATAACCTTCTCCAATCCTACGCTTATCTGAATTCATTATTTATTTCTTTCAGATTTACGGGGAATTCGTAAATTGCCAAAGAAATCGCTTAAGTATATTGATCGCATAAGTGGAAAACGCAGACAAATAATTTTGAGTATAAAATCAGGGGATTGGACAGGAGACTCTGGATCTTAAGCATCACAAGGTTTATCAGGTCATTCGGAAGAGGATCGACCTTCGTCTTTCTACCTTTGATTTTCATAATCACATATCACATATCATTCATAGATACCGGCCTTCTCCTTGGATCAGCCACTGTGATTATGGCTGTTGTTCAGTATTATGCCGGTATATTCACCGACAAGATAGGCAGAAGATCCATCCTGGTGTATTCCCAGATACCCGCCGTGGTGTTTTACATTCTCATATATTATACAGTCGCCTTTCCGTTCTACTTTGTTCTGCTTGTTTTATCCTGGTACGGAACAATAGTTATCAATTCCATTCAGTACCCTGCAGTGCAAGCGTCGGTGGCGGACATAACCTCTGTTTCAGACAGGCTTTCCGGTTATACAATAATGAGAATAATGGCCAATCTGGGAATTGCCATAGGTCCATTATTAGGTGCGTATCTTGCCGGTTATGGTTTGCAGTATATATTTCTGATCTCTGCATTTGCCACAGTGGCGGAAATAGTGATGCTCTACTTGCTGATGAGGGAAACGTATTTCCCACAGAAATCCAGTATAATGAAGAAAGGCGAATTGAGGAAATCGTACAGTGGAGACAGATTCTTCGTAGTATTCATAATAATTGGTATAATTTTGGGATTTTTTACGAGACAGAGAGGGAGTTCACTGACAGTTTACTCCGTGGCCATTGAGAATCTTCCGTTCATGTACCTAGGATACGTCTGGGCTCTGAACGGTTTTCTGGTGGTACTTTTGCAGTTTCCCATCCTGAGGATGATGACCAGATATGGTAATCCAATGCTCTGGAGAGGCATCGGTACCCTATTCTATGCTGCAGGCTTCCTTATCCTGATAAATTACCCAACGTTGATGATTCTGCTTGTCTTTATGACCATTTCAACTGTTGGAGAGGACATGCTTTCTCCCACAACGCAGAGCATTATCACTGTAATCGCGCCGGGCAATATGCGGGGGTCATATATTGGGGTTTATAACTTATTTACCAGCATTGGATCATTCAGCGGTGCCGTGCTTGGACTTTGGCTTTTATATGTTTTGAGAAACTTGACGGCAACATACTGGATCGTCATAGCGGGAGGATCGGTTGCCGTATCTTTTATGTATATTTCCATTAGCGGCATTTTCAGGAAGCGTTTTTCGGAGGCAACAGTAGAAAGCGTAAAGGCATTGGACAGTTGAGTTCTGTGCCGATGCGACAACTAAATAAGTTTGCAGCGTCTATCTTGCATTAATATAATAATACGCAGGGTAGAGAGATCATGGCGGATGATAGACATAAGAAACTAAGTGTTCTGTATGCTTCCGGAAAGGAACTGCAGATCAGCGGAGAATTCTCTAGTTATCTGGGAAAACTCCTTAATACTGATCTGAGCAAACAGATTTGGGACGGAATGGTTCTTGTACCGGAATTCGAGGTTGACGACGAACTCAAGGTTTTGCTTGAAACTGTTGTACAGAGGGAAAGAGTAAGCTTTGATTCACAGGTGCGATTGCAGCATTCCATAGGAAAATCGTCACCAGAAATCGCCAGGGCAATGGTATACCAGCTTCCGACTCCTGTGGATGCTGTTGTCTTTCCGAAGGATAAAGAGCTGAGGAGGCTTATAACTGTTCTTAAAAAGGAGAATATTAAGATCACCGTGTATGGTGGTGGATCCTCGGTCACAGGAGGAATAAGATCAAAAAAATACGAGAGAGTGGTCTGCATCGACACTTCAAACCTTAACGAACTGGAAATTGGAAAAGGTTTCTGCACTGCAGGTGCCGGTCTTACCGGATCTGAGGCTGAAAAATTGCTCAATGCAAAGGGGCTGACAATGGGTTTCTTCCCTGAATCCTTGGAGCATTCCACCATAGGCGGGTGGATCTCGACCAAAGCCTCCGGGCAGGAGTCAAATGCATATGGTGACATTGAAGATATTGTGATAAGTGTAGATCTATATCGTTCAGATTCAACAGTGATTGAGGATAATTACACTCGCATCTCTTCGGGAGTGTCTGGAAAGGATATAGCCACTGGAGGCGAAGGGAGGAACGGAATAGTGGTGAGGGCAAAAATGAAGACATTCCCGAAACCCGAAAGGAGATATTTTCAGTCTTTTCTGCTCCCATCATTCAAATCAGGAATTGATTTTATGAAAACACTGGAAAGATTTCCGGACGTCATGAGGCTAATGGACGAGACTGAGACCGATTTGGCCTTGAACGAGGCTGGAGACAGTTTTTCCAAAAGGGTCCTTCAGAGAATGATGAAGTCAAGAGGGATATCCCAGGGGTCGATGGTCATAATCATGAGCAGAGAGAAGATCTCAGTGCCAAAGATATCAGGATCGATTAAGATGGGTAAGTCTCCTGCGGTCAGATGGAACGAGACCCGTTACCAGAGACCATATCTTGGAAATATACTAT
This sequence comes from Thermoplasmata archaeon, assembly GCA_021799755.1. Next base: position 2,102 of record JAJYZU010000038.1, on the reverse strand, counting down.
GGAAAAGATCAGTTGTCGTTGATACACTTGAGACTTCAGCGTCATGGAATGATCTGCCCTCGCTTTACCAGAACGTGAAGAACGAATTTACCCAGGTCACAAAAGAGATCGGAATCAACGGACTGATAATGTCTCACATATCTCATGAGTATCAATCTGGTGCCTGCATTTATTTCACATTCATGTTCAAGAGCTCAAATCCAGTGGAAGATCTGGATACCATCAGGGATCACATGGTTCAGACCTTCCTTTCTTCCGGAGGAAGTATAACACATCATCATGGAATAGGAAATGAATTCAGGAAATATCTGTCAGATGGTTTGAAATCCATACAGGATAAAGCGTCTGATCCAATATTCCTTCAAATATAATGATCAAATGATTCCGTTGATGATCTAACATGGTAAGACTAGGCTAGTAATGGGGTTGAAAGTATACGAAGGCTACGCTAATAGAGAATCCAAAGTCGGGGAAGGATCTGCGAAATCCAGTCAGTGAGGAGATTAAAGCTTCGCTCAAAGATGTTGAAATAGTTCATGTCAGGACTGAGTATGCGGGTCACGCATCGACCCTGGCTGCTGAATATATCCAGATGTCAGATGCACTGTTTGTGTCCGGTGGCGATGGTACGCTTAATGACACAATTCAATTAATTCACTCCGCTAAGAAAATACCGATTCTTGTGATACCATCAGGCACTGGTGCAGATTTTGCAAGATCGCTTGGGATTTTCAGTCCAGAAGATTCGATCAGGGCATTTCGGGCAGGTAAGATCATAACCGTCGACTCTGCCCTTACACAATTCGATGGTAAGCAGAGACTGTTTGTAAACATTGCAGAAATAGGATTCGGTGCATCTGTCATGGAGAGGGTAAATAAATCTCCAAAGGGCAGAAATGTTTTCATGCGATCAATAATGCGAGAGTTGTTTGGGTTGAAATCGTATGAAGTTGAAATTTCGTGCGATGATGTCACAAGGAAATTCTCAACATCGGAGATTGTGATTGCCAATGCACAGTACTTCGGCAAGGGTATGCATGCGTCTCCTGATTCAATCATGGACGATGGTTTTCTGAATATTCATCTAATAAAGAAGATAGGAAAGATTTCCCTGTTCATGAGTCTTGGTTCATTAAGGTCTGGAAACTATATCAGGAAAAAGGTTGTGGAAAATTTCTCCTGCAGGAGAATATCAATAACTGGAGAAAAGGCACCAGTTGAAATGGATGGAGAGGTCGTGGGATTCACTCCGATTCGTATCGAGGTTATCCCCAAATCTCTTTCATTTTATACGAACCTGTGATCCTTCAGTCAGGAAACAGAAGTCCGTATGCCACATCATCAAGATCGTTTTTCCCCTGACTTATGAATGTGTGCCTCGTTTCAGTCATTTCCAGAACCCCTTCAAGTCCCAGCTCCCTTCCAATACCGCTGTTCTTGAACCCTCCTCTCGGTGCTGCTGCTGAGAGCAGGTGATATTCATTTATCCACACAGTACCCGAAAGTATCGAAGATGCCACTCTTCTGGCTTTGGTAATATCATCTGTCCAGACACCGGCTGCAAGTCCATAATTGGTTCTATTGGCGATCTCGATTGCCTCGGATTCGGTACTGAATTCCATCACAGTAAGGACAGGACCAAATATCTCTTCGTTGGCAATTTCCATATCGTGACCGATACCAGTAAGTAAGGTGGGGGGATAGTAGATCCCATGTTCTGGAACCTTTCCAGAGATCTCGTTTCGATAGAACACCTTCGCACCCTGACCAATGCCCATGTCAACCATTCTGATTATTTTCTCCTGCTGTGAAGCGTTTGTAATCGCACTGATATCTGTCTCCATTTCAGTGGGATTACCTGCACGCATTCTCTGCATCAATTCCTTGAGTTTGATCATGAACCTGTCCCTGATCGATGACTGAAGAATCAGTCTGCTTCCGGACTCACAGAGCTGACCAGAGTTAAGATAAATTCCAAACAACACGCCTTTTGCCGCATGATCCAGATCAGCATCTTCAAACACTATATTTGGAGATTTACCACCAAGTTCAAGAGTGAACTTTTTTATTGTTGGTGAAGCACTGGCCATAAGCTTTGATCC
>JAJYZU010000037.1 GCA_021799755.1 Thermoplasmata archaeon | reverse complement strand
GTAATATCCGGTATATCGAGACCTCTTGCAGCCACGTTGGTGGCAACAAGCACGTTTTCCCCACCCCTGAAAGCATTCATGGCCCTTTCCCTTTCAGCCTGTGAAATGTCTCCATGTATTAGTGAAGCTGAAAAACCGTTTTTCTTCATGGTGGCATATATCCTGTCCGCCATGTCCTTTGTGTTGGTAAAAATTATGGATTTTGCAGGTTTGTATTGCGAGAAATACGCCATAAGCATCGCAAACTTCTTGTCCTGGTCGGTAACGCTGTAGTAGTGAGATATGGTTTCCACGGTTACCTTTTCCTCCTCTCCTATGGTGATGTTCTTTCTTTCCCTGTTCATGTATTTCTTTGCAAGCTCCACGATCTCTTTCGGCATTGTGGCAGAAAAAAGAAGGGTCTGCCTGCTTCTTGGTGTATGGGATATTATTAGCTTGATATCGTCAATGAAACCCATGTCAAGCATTATGTCTGCCTCATCCAGCACGAGAAATCTCAAACCGCTCAGATCGAGATCCTTTCTCTCTATAAGATCAAGGATTCTTCCCGGTGTTCCAACGACAATGTTTGCACCCATCTTCAGAGAGTTTATCTGCACGTTAATGGATGCTCCACCGTAAACCGTTGCAACCTTCAGCTTGTATGCCTTGCTCATCTTCTGTGCAACATCAGAAACCTGCAATGCGAGTTCTCTGGTCGGAAGCACAACAAGTGCTTCAGGCAGGGATCTCTTCTCTATCCTGTCAATGATTGGTATTAAAAATGCCCCAGTCTTCCCGGAACCAGTCTTTGACCTAACTGTCACGTCATCCTCAGAAAGAATCAAGGGTATAACGACCTCTTGTACCTCTGTTGGATTTATAAAACTCATTTTCTTGAGGGAGGAGGTGAGTTCAGGCCTTATCCCCAGTTCTTCAAACGTCTTCAAATATAACGTACAGGTATTCTATTGTCATAGTTATATTTTTACAAAATTTAAACGTTCAAAGATTGATGAAGGATTCAAATCCTGGAATCACGTTTCTTCCAATCGCTTGAAACTCCAAAAATATTTATCCCGCCAATCCCGAAGATCAGAATATCGCAACTGGGGCAACAGGGGAGGCGGTTGATCCTCTTATTTTCAGGGGTGCGCAGATGAACATGAATTCGTAAATTTTCTCTCTTGCCAGTTCATCCAGCTTAATGTTATCTATCATTCTCACCCCGGACTTTGTTATTAGGTACTGGTGAACAGGGAGTCTTGTGCCTTTGATCTCAGGGGGAACAACCTCCGTGGACGGGGTATCTGAACCTGTAACAGAGATATCGTTTTCGGCTATCCACTTGGAGAGATCATACCCGATTCCCGGGGAGGAATCGAAATACTGGTTGTATATTTCCGGAGTTTCCCAGAGTGTCGAAACTCCAGTATGGAAGAAAATAGCGTCTCCCGGCTCCACAGAAATATTATGATCTGCAAGAAATTTTTTCGTTTCGTCAACCGTTATGGGTTTCCCGCGGCTCAATATCCTCTCCTTTTCATTAGTTAAATCAACTAGAATCCCTTTTGTGACGATCGATGGCACCCCATCGATTCCCAGATTATAAGTGCCAAATGTTGTAGATTCCTGAAATGCATCAAATCCGTTGTAAAACTTGTTATCAAATGCAATGTGATTGAGAGAATCAAGATGAGTTCCCAGATGATCCACCATTTCGAGTCTGCAAAGCGCACCTCCAAACTTGTTCTTGGTAGGTTCCCTCATGGGAGGTCTGTTATCATAAACTCTCTGCGACAAGAGGTGAAAAAATGGTCCGTGGGCAGAATACCTGCCGGGCATTCCGTTAAAAATCCTGTGGGAAAGTTGGATCACTTTGCCTTTTCTTACCGTTTTAATTGCCCGCATCACGCGACTTTCATTGAGCAGATTCAGGGTTCCAAGCTGGTCTCCTTCACCCCATTTTGACGGATACCATGCTTCTCCACTTTCAAACCATTCTGACATTAGATTACCTATCACGTAAAAATATATTGAATTTATCATCTCACGAATGTGTCAGTGTAAACATCGAACGAAACGGTTCCCGGCGAATGTTATTAAATCAAGATCACATTGTGCAGATCAGAATGGAATTAAGCAACAACGAGATAAAAGTGCTGGATTTCCTATCCAGGCGTAACGACTTCGTAAGCGAGAATGATATTGAGGTTCCCGGCCTTGACAGGAGGGAGATATCAAGCGCCGTCTCCTATCTGGAGGTAAAGGATCTTATCTCTGTTAAAAGAGAAGAGAGAATTACCTATACCTTGGGTCAAGAAGGTGAAAAATTTTTGGAAAAGGGGCTGCCTGAGGAAAGACTATACAGGCGTATCAAGACGGATGGTAAAATCGATCTTTCTGGGATTAAGAATTTTATGGACCAAGAGGAGAGCAAGATCGCGCTCGCACAGTTGGGCAGATTCAATATTAAGCCAGTAATGGGCGCACTTATCTACGAAGAAAACCAGGATCTGGAAAATGCCATCGTTAAGAGGAAACAGTTCCTTGAATCTATCAAAACGCTGGGATCGAGTCGGGACACTGAAATGATAGATCATTTCAGGCGAAGGGGAAACATACTGATTGAGAAGAAGAAACTAGAACGTTTCGTGTATATAAACGACAACGGGAGAAAATTTCTCGCAGGGAGTATTAACCTGAACAAAATAGAGGCTCTCACACCTGAAATAATATCGTCAGGTGTTTGGAAGAATTCTGAATTCAGAGGCTACGATCTCAAGGTCCCTGTCGAGAAGATCAACGGCGGTTTTTACCATCCGCTCACCATACTGATCAGGAGAATAAAACGCATATTTCTGGAGATGGGTTTCAGCGAGATGCCTGGGCACTATGTGGAGAGCGCAGCGTGGAACATGGACGCCCTATTCGTTCCACAGGATCATCCAGTTAGAGAGATGCAGGACACGTTTTACGTTAAGCCGCAGGGTAGCATTGAAATTGAATTCCCTGAAATAATTGAGAAGGTTAAGAAAACACACGAGAAAGGAGTCAGGGGTTACACCGGATGGGGGTATTCCTTCGATCCCCATGAATCAAAGCGATTCCTGATGAGAACCCACACCACAGTCAGCACAGTTAGATACCTCTATAAACATACAGTGCCGCCCGTTTCCATTTTTTCGATAGAAAAGGTATTCCGGCATGAAAGCGTGGACTGGAAACATCTTGCGGAACTCCATCAGATTGAGGGGGCATACTATGCCAAGGATGCAAACCTGTCAACACTGAAGTCTCTTATGAGGACCTTCTATGGAAAATTGGGATTCAGAGAGATCAAATTTGTTCCGTCTTATTATCCTTATACGGAACCCAGCATGGATGCCATTGCTTTTATAAATGGAAAGGAAATGGAACTTGGCGGATCCGGCATATTCAGGGCTGAAGTCACCAAACCTCTTGGGCTGAAGGAACCTGTCATTGCATGGGGAATGGGATTAGAAAGAATCGCGATGATGTTCTATCAACTAAATGATATACGAGAGATATATCAGAGCGATATGGAGTGGCTTCAGAATTATAAAATTCCAGAATATTCTTACTAGAAGCGCTTTCCTGAACAGCTTTCACAGATTCCAAAGGAGTTGAGATGTGCACTACAGGTTGGAAGATTGCATATTCTGCATCTCCTACCGGTTATCGTCAGGCATATGTGACAAGGTTCAACCGTCTGCATCTTTGCTATAATCAATCATTCAGTGTATTTGAAACTATTCAATGCAGGGCTAAAACTCAGGATCACATGGTTGATTTATTCGAAACATATTTTGAGCATTATGAAAGAAAGGAATCAGTCAGAGGATATGAAAAAGATCAGCATTCAAGGCAGATTAAGGGTCAAGTCATCAACACCAGAGATTAAGAAATGACAGTGATCCATTTTTGATATGCGTAATGGAAAGAGAAAAAATAAATATTGAATTAAGATAAAACCATATAAGAGAGTTGAAGGGAATTGGACGAAAAGCATTATTTTAATCCAGAAATAAGGAATTTATGTAATGATCCCATATGAAGGATTTTTGGTGCTGTTAGTTATAACTTGAACTAGGTGGTTAAATGATGAAGGTAAGAGAAATAGTGCTTCCAGGAGATCAGATCGATCTTCAGGGGGCAAAGGCCAGATACGGTCTTTACAAGTGTGGTGAAGGGCAGTTCTGTTCAGAGTATTTCGGGGTTCTCCAGAAGAGTGAACAGTTTGTCGACGTTGTTCCGTTCAACGGTGCATACATGCCGAGACGGGGAGACAAGGTGATAGGGAAAGTGATAGAGATAGGGCCTTCGATGTGGATCACAGATATAAGTGCCCCTTACACTTCGCTTCTTCACATAAATGACGTTCCATGGCGCACGAATGCCGGCGATCTCAAGAGATACATAAATACGGGAGACTACATTTATGCCAAAGTCCTCTCGATCAACGAAATAAACGAAAGCTGGCTGACCCTTAAAGACGTGGGGCTCAGGAAACTCGAAGGTGGCACGATTGTGTCAATACCGTCTCCAAAGGTGCCAAGGATAATAGGAAAGGGCGGAACCATGGTCAACATGATCAAGGATGAGACCGGCACCAGAATAGTTGTAGGGCAGAATGGGCTTATCTGGATTGATGGGCCTCCGGAAAATGTCATGCTTGCGATTTCTGCAATAGAAATCGTTAAGAATGAAGCACACACAATTGGACTGACAGACAGAATAGCAGAATATTTGAAGAGCAAGAAAGGTGAGATTAGTGGGAACAGTAAGTGATATTAAGTTAATAGATGAAAAGGGACTGAGAATAGATGGAAGAAGTCCAGAGGAACTTCGACCAATAAAGATAGAAACAGATGTTTTGAATCGTGCAGACGGATCTGCGCTTATAGAATGGGGCGGAAACAAGATCATCGCAGCAGTTTATGGACCAAGGGAAGCCTATCCAAAGCACAATCAGGACATAAACAAGGCAGTGGTAAAGGCAAGGTACAACATGGAAGCATACTCTGTGGACGAAAGAAAGAGGCCGGGCCCGGACAGGAGATCAATGGAGATCTCAAAGGTCATATCAGAGGCCCTGGAATCTGCAATAATGGTGGAACAGTTTCCCAGAGCTCAGATTGACATATTCATAGAGGTCATGCAGGCAGACGCGGGAACCAGAATTGCTGGTCTCACCGCAGCAGCAGTAGCTGTGGCATCAGCCGGAATACCAATGCGAGACCTCGTTACAGGATGCACAGCAGGCAAGGTTGACGGTCATATTGTTCTTGATCTCTGCAAGGAAGAAGACAACTTCGGGCAGGCCGACCTGCCAATAGCAGTTCTTCCGAAAAGCGGCAAAGTGGTTTTAATGCAGATGGATGGAGACATGTCGGTGGAGGAATTTGATCAGGCCACGGGCATGGTAATGAATGCAATAAAGAGAATAAACCAGATTCAGAGGGACGCCCTTAAGAATAAATTTGAAACCTCAACCGGGGAAGTTGGTGAATAAAAATGCCAAGAGATGAGTTAGGTATACTCTCAGAGATAAAGAGAAGCTACATCATGAGAAGATTGAAGGAGGGAAAGAGATCCGATGACAGGAACTTGGATCAGTTCAGGGAAGCCACCATCACACCAAATTACATAGTGAGGGCTGCGGGATCTTCCATGGTAACTCTGGGGAAAACCAAGGTTATTGCTGGTGTAAAGATAGAGGCAGGAGAACCTTTCCCAGACACTCCGAATCAGGGAGTTCTTACAACAAACGTGGAACTTCTTCCAATGGCATTCCCCACTTTTGAATCAGGGCCTCCCAATGAGATGTCCATTGAACTCGCAAGGGTGGTAGACAGGGGAATCAGGGAAAGCAAAATGATCGATCTCCAGAAGCTGGTGATAGAGCCTGCAGCCAAGGTCTGGATAGTCTTCATTGACATAAATGTGCTGGACTTTGACGGAAATCTTATAGATGCGTGTACTCTGGCATCCGTTTCTGCACTGAAAACTGCCATTGTCCCGGCATCCTCAATAGGCGGCAAGGACTTTACGGTTCCAACGACATGCACGCCAATATCTGTTACAATGGCCAAGATAGGCGATTCACTGGTTGTTGATCCGGATCTGGAAGAGGAACAGATATCCCAGGGAAGAATAACCGTTACCACCTCGGAAGATGGGCACATAAAGGCCATGCAAAAGGGAGATGTCGGTTTCTTTACCATGGATGAAATAAAGAAAGCTATTATAACATCCAGCAATGTGGGAAAATCTTTAAGAGAGAAATATTTCGGGTGAACTGGTAAATGTCAAGAAGAACTTTGAAAGTGGGCGCAGCCGGGAGATTCGGTCCAAGATATGGAGTAACTGTAAGAAAAGCCTGGAATGAAATATATAAACAAAAATCGTCATTCTACGTTTGTCCTGCGTGCAAGCAGAAAAAGGTTAAGCGTCTTGCATCAGGAATATGGGAATGCAGGCACTGCCATCACAAATTTGCCGGCGGCTCGTACACACCTGAAAGCATTCAGTCTGAAGTCATCGAAGAGGTGGCATAACGTACAAGTGCATAAGGTGTGGTCGTCCCCTCGAGAAATCTTATGGAACAGCAGAAATAGAATGCGAATGCGGTTCCAGGGTCTTCATCAAGGAGAGACCTAACATAGAAAAAGTCATAATAGTAAGGTAAAGGCCAAGATGGTCATTTTCCAAAACCTTCTTTCTCACAGGATATGTGTGAGATGCGCTGGTAGAGTATACGCAAGGGTAGGCAGCGATCTGGATAATTCGACAAGGGGATTAATTATAGAATTTTTGATCTCGGTTCTGGACAAACCGGGATTCAGATTTGAATCAGAGGATAATTGTGAAATATGTGGCGGCATCTTCAGGAATCTTGACAGATATTTTAATATGGCTTCAGACCTGACACAGGACTATGAGTATGATACGTTCCTGGTCGGGTCCACATTCGATGATAAGACAGTGGCACTTGAATCATCAGTTCAGAAAGGCGCAGAAGCACATTCTGAAAGCATAAAGAAGGAATTTAACCGCGAACTTGGCAAGTTGATCAGTTCGAGAACGGGCAAGGAATTCGAAAAGAATGATCCTGATATTGCCCTTCAGTTTAATCTGAAGTATGATTCCCTCAAACTGCAGATAAAAAGTCTTTACATTTATGGCGTGTACAGGAAATTCAGAAGGGACACGCCTCAAACGAGGTGGATACATAAGGAGTACAACCAGTCAAAATCTCTCGAGGAACTGATCGGTGAACCCCTCATCATATTCTCAAACGCAACAGACTTCAGGCTTCATGGTGCAGGGAGAGAAGATGTCGACGTCAGGATGCTTGGCAATGGAAGAGAATTTGTCATAGAGGGAATGAATCCTAAAGTCAGGAAGATAGATCTCGAGGAGTACAAGCAGGAAGTTAACAGGAATTCAGACATTCTGGAGATACTCAATCTGGAATTCACGGATAAAAAAGCAGTGAAGAGTCTGAAGGAGAGCAGTTATACCAAAACTTACTTGGCCAGGATATCTTCTATAGAAACAATAGATGCAGTGAAGCTCCATACATCCCTGGATAAATTCACTGGAAAAGTTATATATCAAAGAACACCATTAAGAGTTTCCGGAAGGAGATCCGATCTCGTAAGGGCAAGAACCGTCGAGGAAGTCAGGGTGCTTGAAATCAACGGAAAACAGGCATCACTGGAAATAAGGGCACAGGCAGGGACCTACATTAAAGAACTCGTAAACGGGGATGAAGGAAGAACCAGTCCGAGCATATCAGAGATATATGGAGCTCCTCTTAAAGTGGAAGAACTGGACGTAATAAAGATTCACAGGGGTGAAAAATAATGGCGAAGATGTCACATGGTCCAAGATCTGGATCAAGAATGAAAATGCGAAGGAAGATAAAAGAGAGGGGTTTGCCAACTGTAAACGAACTTATGAAGTCATTCGAAATTGGCGATAAAGCCTCCATTGTCATAAACTCATCAATCCATAAGGGTATGCCGTTTCATAATTTCCATGGATATACAGGAACCGTGGTAAAGAAACAGGGTGAATGCTATCTTGTATCAATTAACGTCGGATCGGTGGAAAAGCAGATACTGGCAGGGCCGGCTCATTTGAAGAAGGTAGTACAGGCTTAAACCGGACTCGGATGCAAAGATGACAAAAAAGGAGTATATCCCAATCCCCGAGGTTTACCGGATACTATCCGGAAAGGAAAATCTCACCGATACCGAGGCCCAGACAGTTTCATATACCGAGAAGTTCCTTAAGATCAAGAACGGATCTCAGAAGGCTGTTAAGGAAATCAAGAATAAATACTCCCTCAAGGAAGACGTTGCGGTGAAGCTGGTCGATATAGTTCCCAGGACAAAAGAGGAAATCACGTCAATTTTATCCGGCTATGGAGTTTTGATAAACGAAAAAGATTTAAATAATCTTCTGGACTATTTACAGGAACTCGTTGAGTAGGGCCTGGTGTTTTTTGTGGAAGAATATGCATATGTACTTGATTACCTTCCCCAGGGAAGGTCCGATGACAGGAGCTATAAAAAAACACCAATCCTGATAGCAATCGGCGAGGACGAATTCAAGCTTCTGGAACTTATCCCAAAGAATAATGCAATATTTTCTGTGGGAGACAGGATATATATTGGTAGCAATCTTGAGATGCGAACCAAAATACTCTCGGTCAAGAGGAGGATCTCCTACAAGGACCTGACGAGCGCTGCTATGAATGAATTGCCATTTATACTGGAGACTCTTGTAAATCAGCAGGAATCCAAGTACATAGGGTTTTTCAACACCGCACAGCCAATTAACACGAGACTGCACTCTCTCGAGCTTCTTCCCGGTCTCGGAAACAAGACCATGTGGAGCATTATAGAAGAGAGGAAGAAAAAGCCGTTTGAATCTTTTAAAGATCTTACAGAAAGAGTGAAGACCGTTCACAATCCCCAGAAAATGATAGTCGGCAGGATTATCCAGGAACTTGAAGAGAGATTTGAAAAATACAAGATGTTCGTATCAAAATGAGCACAAAACCAAATTATGCTAAGAAATACGGGCAGGTTTTCCTGAACGATCCAAACATTGCGAAAATCGAGGTTAATGCCCTGTTGCTGGAAAAAACCGACACAGTTCTTGAAATAGGACCAGGCGAGGGGATTCTTACGGATTTGTTGCTAAAGAGCGGCTGCAGAGTTATTGCCGTCGAAGCTGATCATCGTTTCGTGGGTCTTCTAAATGCCAGATACTCCAGAGAAATTTGTTCCGGTCAATTGCAGGTGATAAAGGAAAATTTTCTAGATCTGCCCGGAATGAAAGTTGAGAAGATCATCGGTAACATTCCATACATGATATCTTCTGAAATCATCTTCGCACTTTACAGGCACGAGTTCTCCAGAGCGGTATTGATGACACAGAAAGAATTCGCTGTAAGAATGATTGCCAGAGCAGGGGATAAAGAATACTCACGGCTTTCTGTATCAACATCCCTCAGGTATTCTGTGAAAATAGTTCATAACGTGAGCAGGCAATCTTTCAAGCC
>JAJYZU010000036.1 GCA_021799755.1 Thermoplasmata archaeon | reverse complement strand
AAGGAAAGGGGCAGGTAACAATAAACGGCTACCCTGTTGAACTGCATCCGGTTGCCATCCTGCGAGAAAAGATCAGGGAGCCAATCCTGCTGCTTGGCGACAAGGCTAACGAGATAGACATAGAGGTCACAGTCTCCGGAGGGGGAGTGACGGGTCAGGCTGACGCTTCCAGGACAGCCATAGCAAAGGGCATCATAAAGTTCGTATCGGACGATACGCTCGAGGAGAAATTCAGGCAGTACGACAGGACCATGCTCGTGAACGACATAAGGCGCAAACTCCCCAAGAAGCCAATGGGACGGGGCGCAAGGGTAAAGAGACAGAAGTCATATAGGTGATCAGATGATTATACCGGTCAGATGTTTCAGTTGCGGCAAGGTTGTCGCCTCTGATTACGTAAAATTTACCAGCAAGATGAACGAAATCAGGTCATCCGGAAGGGAGCCGACTGCAGAGGAAGTGGCCAAGACCCTTAACGATCTTCACGTAGACAGGTACTGCTGCAGGAGAATGATACTGTCTCACGCTGATCTCATCGACGAAATCCTGCCATTTTCGTGAGGGACCGTGGGGTAGCTTGGTATCCTACCAGCTTGGGGTGTTGGTAACTTGAGTTCAAATCTCAACGGTCCCATAGAGTGCAGGTGCGTTCCACGTCAAACTGGTCCTTCCTTCCCGTGTAGTATTTCTTCTCGAGCTAGTTCATAGTAATCTGGTCCATTCAGCCTCTGAGAATTTGTCCTGCAGTGTCCTTAGGAAATCATGGTAGTTCCTGCTGTCCCTCAGTGCATTCTGGACAATACCCTCATTAAGTATTCTCCAGTCGCCCCAACCCTTGCGATATCCCTCGCTGCGTGCTTTCTGCTTTGCGGCTTCGTCAGGTAAATACAGCGATTCTCCCTTCCTGTTCATGAATTTCCCTTTATTTTCTGGAGACCTAATAGGTTGCCATGAGGCCGATAAATGAGAAAAAGAGCATAATTATACACTGTAAGGATTCCTGTCCATGCAATGCATTGCCAATTATTGACATGCAATCCGTAACAATATTTATTAGGCGTTTTGGGGTAAAACAATCCGGTAAGAGTTGCATGTATCCTTTCCTAACAAACCGGAAGAATGGGTGAAATACGTTTGGAAATTAATGTAATTCTGGGGTGTGAAAAACATGGTTTGGAGTGAAAGCGATCTTTCGGGAATGGATGAGGAACTTGATAACATGCTGTTTTCTGACAAATATCAGGGCATAAGGCGCATCTGGAAGAAGGTGAGCATATCAATCAGGGACATCCTGTGGAACTGGTTCCTGCCGCGATACTGCGGAGTATCCAAGGATGTGGCATTCAACAAGGATGGCAAAATGGATGCCAATCCAGAGAATAAGTTAAATTTGTGGATAGAGAGAAACCTGCCAAGGATAGAGGAGATTTTGGAGGGGTAAAAAAAATGGACAAGAAAGTGATAGATTTTGAGTTCGAGAGAGCAACGAAGAACACTTACAGGTTTCAGGAGAAGAGCACTGGATCGCCGGCCATAGGCACGCTGTATGTCCAGAAGTCGGTGTCCGGTTCCAAGGATCCGAAGAGGTGAAGGAAGTTGGCGGAGTTCAAAGGGGCAAATGGTAGAGACAGTAAAGGAAGAATCAAGTTTCTTGAAACTAACGAGAATTTGACTTCCAATCGGGAACTCGGGATGGAGGACCAGGGTAACATCAAACATCCCCCCCGTCACGGAGTAGAGATAGATTTTGGCACTTGCCGTCTTTGTAATCACAGAATTGTATTTAACAAAGGAAGGGACAAGATAATCAAAGGTCCTAATGTTTTGCACGTAAGCCAAAATGGCAGGAGATCAAAAAAATGCCACGAGCGTAGTTGTAAATGTGATAAACCTTCCAGATATAACTATATGGTTTAGAAAGTGTACGTCAACAAGGTGTGAAAAGGGAAAATGACGGGATAGTATGGGAGTGAAAAGAATATGAATAAAGGAACAACAGAAGAAATTGAGCTTAAAATACTGGATTCGTGCGCAAAAGCGACAGGGAAAGCCGCAAATATGAATCGAAAACTGGCAAAGGATTCTGGTGAGGACAACTGGAGCGAATACGAGGCAACCTTCGTGGCAATGTTGTATCACGAACTGGTACAATCCGGCATTGATTATTGGAGAATATCCCTTGAGAACAGGCCTGACACTAATGATGAGAAGTATAAAGACAAGAAGATTGACCTCTGGGTGGAAGCAGACGACGATTTGACATACATGATTGAGGCAAAACTCATTTCATACAGAGAAAAGAGCAAGGGGTTGAGGCGGATGAATTCTATGGGCGGTGTCAAGGGGGACCTGGATAAGCTTAAGGGAATTATCAAAAATCGCCCTTCCATGAAAGGGGTAGCTATTGGGGCATATACCGGGAGATCTAACGTTAGCCTTCAACAAATAAAGGACAAAGTAGAAAAAGATACAAAATCATACTTGAGCGATAAGGTGAAACTGATAGTAAGCATACCCAAGGAGTGCGATTTCGTTTGAGCTGCAAAACAAGGGGAGTTTTATTAGAGAAACATGAGCTGGAAGATATTTTAAAGGTGGGAAGCACATGAATAATAAATTTGAAAAGGATTTGAAAGAGTGCTGCACGGATGCAGCCAAGTTTTTGAGGGGAAAGAATACGGAGTGGAATAAAAGCCGCGAAACAAAGGAGAGATCATACAGCGGCGAAAGAGAATTTGTCGCGGAGCTTTATCGGCTTATGGTAGAGAAAGACAAGTCTTATCGGAATACTCTTTTTGTGGATTATCTTAGACCGGATGAGGCAGAAAAAGACGAGAATGCAATCCCTGACCTTGTTTGCAGAAACGGGACGAACGAAAAGAGCGTCGTCGAGATCAAGGCACCAGTCAATTGCAGGGCCAATGGCGATCCAGAACCGTTGGAAGTTGATCTATATGGTTCTAATAAAGAAGGAGGGATAAATGGTGATTATCTTAAGTTAAAGAAGCATTATTCAGAATTTAAGTCGAAATTTCTTGTGATCGCTTATCTTGGAGACATCATGCTCGAAAATGGCAAAGAGTTCTCACTAAAGGGCTTCAGCGACTGGATCCATGATAACTTTCCTGACAGCGATAAAATCAAGGTAATAGTTTGCTGAAATTGAGTGGGGGAAGCTAAGAATGAAAGATGCAAGGAAGCTGGAGGAGATTGAGGAGATTTTGAAATGGTAATTGTCATAAGTAGAAGAATAATACTGTGCGATACCAATCAATTCGGTGGCAGAAAACGAGTTGGAAAGAATGAGGGGCAGTGTTCATCAGGATATAAATACATACTAAGTCCCTACAAAAAGAGGAGCTATATGATTGGTCATTGCGCCAAAGGCAGTTTAATAAATAGAAAAGAAGAAGATAAGACAAAATACGGGTGGGACTCGAGTCCGGAATGCGTGAGAGAAGCGTCTGTCAGCGAAATCTATCAGAGGGGGGTGATTCTAGATATCGACAATTTCAAGGCGGATAAACTTAACGACGAACGAGCCCAGCCGCACAATACGATCTGGAATTAGAAGGGAGATGAAGTCGTGACCATAAGGGGAATCTTGTTAGATTGGAGAGGGTACATACATAATGGAAGATAATGTTGGGTTCTATAAAAAGAGGAGGAGGTAAAATAGATGGCATATCAGGCAAGTGAAATGCTTAAAGGAACATTGCGGAGAGTGTTAAGTATCCAAAGGCTATCATTATGGAGTAATAAATGACAGCACTGGGTGACTTGTTGGAGATTGGGGTATCAGCGGGTACAATCCTATTGGCAACTGCGACCTTCTGGATGATTTTGCAAACTAAAAGAGAGAATGATAGGAACCGAAGAAGTGAGGTGCTTAGGAGAAAGTTAATGAATTATTACTCCCCAGCTGTCCAGTCATTTTGGAACGGGTTCCCATCAGATTTCAAAACGCAGATAATAACTCAGAAAGTGTCTGAAAACCTCTTCTTGGCCGAAAGTGACACGGCAAAACTGATCAATGAAGAGATGAAATACTTGAACACGCACAATCTCAATCAAAGGGAGTGCATGACAGCATATCTGAAGATGCTTGTAGGACTTTTTGATCTACTTTGGGCAGACTATGTTAAACTCAGTAAAGAGTACTACGAAAGTAATGGGATGGTAATGGCCACTTTAACAAAGCTAGACTTCTGGAATGCCAACTGGGATAAATTGATGTGAGGATGATGGTAGTTTCAAAGCAAAAGTTTAGGGTGAGTTCTGCAGTCAAGAGTCTTCTTGGGAAAGACCTCGTCACAAACAAGTACGTTGCGGTACTCGAACTTGTGAAGAATTCTTATGATGCCGGCTCCAACGATGTGTGGGTCGTCTTTGACCATTTGGACAAGGAAGGCAAGGTGAGGTCGATTAGGATCGTTGACAATGGCAGTGGAATGAGCGAAAATGACATCTTAAAAAAATGGCTTGTTGTAGGTTACTCTGAAAAGATAGAGGGAAAAAGTGACGAATCCGACGACTTCAGGAACAAGGGCGGTATCAGTAGGACTATGGCAGGTCAGAAAGGAATTGGTAGACTTTCTTGCGACACGCTGGGTGCTCAACTAAAAATGACAACCATGAAAGAAAATGAAGACAGAATGCACATTTTTTCTGTGGACTGGACAGATTTTGAGAAGGACCAAAAAACAGAATTTCAGGAAATTGAGGTAGAACTAACGGATCTCCCGAAAACTCCCTTTAGACTGCCTGATCTGCGAGAATCCCTCAAGGGTACAATTCTGGAGATAACTAATCCGAGGGACTCGTGGCCCCACAGGGATCTGGAAAAACTTGCACAATACTTGCAGAGAATGGTTAACCCTTATTCATCTGAATCCAACGATACGTTCGGCGTGTTCTTGCTTGCAGGAATATACAAGGATGAAGATGACAAGCTTGAAATGTATATCAAGAACAACGAAGCCAATGACCCAGACTGGGCTTATGTTGGTAGTCGCCCAGTTAATGGAGCAATAAGGAATACCATTGTAGACGAGATTAAGGAGCTCACTACAAGAATCTCGTGTTCAATAAGTGGAGGAAAGATAAGCACAGTAATGTACGACAAGGAGAGACTGATTTATTCTATAACAGAAAAAAGCAGTTTCAGCGAACTTGATGATTGCAACGTAGACATATTCTACCTAAACACAAGAGCAAAGGCTAGGTTCACTTCCAGAATGGGGGTGCGTCCGGTTGATTTTGGCTCTATTTACGTTTACAAGAACTACTTCAGAGTCCTACCATATGGCGACGAGGGAAATGATTGGCTGGGACTTGACAGGAAAAAGCAGCAAGGTTATGCTAGGTTTCTGTCGACACGGGAAATTATAGGGCGTGTGGCTATAAAAGACAATATCGGGAGGTTCAGGGAAGCCTCAAGCAGGGAGGGGGGGTTCATCAAGAACAACGCCCTCGAGGAGCTCAAGGTATTCGTGAAGAAATATGCAATTGACAGGCTGACCAGATTTGTGGTCGGTGCAATAAGATGGGACAGAAAGAATGCGCCCTCCCCAGAAGAACGTAGGTTGAAGAGCCTCCAAATAGTGGCGGATCTTGCGGGAAGCTCGGCGAATATGCCACCACTGGACATGAAGGTGGGACCAGAGCTTATTTCTATCGTTGAGGAGAAAATGATTAGGGATATCCCAGATATTGTCAAGGAAATTGAGCTTATCGTCAGTGAACTGCCAGAGGAGGATAGGGGCAAGGCCATCATCGATAGGGCAATGTTCATTAGGGCCGCGGCTGAACGTCTACAAACTGATCTGGACGTAGCTAAGCAAGAGACCCTATTCAAGGTCAAGGCAAAATCCACCGAGGAATTCAGCAAATCAATATTGCATGAGATAAAGCAATCAGCCCCCTCAATCGTAAAGGCGCTGACACGGGTGACTTACCAACTGGACCAGATGAATGCCCCTAGAAACGTAAAGGATGATGTTCGTTATTCCCTGATGCGGACACAGCGGATCGAGCAAATCTCGAAGGTGGGCAGCCTAGCGAATTTCAGCACAATGGGAAACAAAATCTTTGAGTCCTTGCCAAAGTTTGTGAAAGATTACGTTAACCAGGCTGCAGATAAGGTGACAGACATGAAAATGGAACCTTTATTTATGGGCGACGATCTTGTGCTTAGGAAGAAGTTCTCCCCATTAGAACTAACGATAATACTTGATAACCTATGGATAAACGCATACAAGGCTGCAGCAACCAGAGTCTTGTTTACTTTTCAGGCGCATGATGATAGGGGGATTGTCCTCATATCCGACAATGGGTCTGGGGTTCCAGTAGATGATTATGATCGTTTGTTCACACAGGGATTCTCAAGCAGGGGTGGATCTGGCATCGGGCTGCATAGCTCACGATACATCGCGGAAAACAACGGATGGATGCTGGATTTCGTTGGAAACAATATTTTGGGTCAAGAAAGCGGCGCTTGTTTTAGGTTGGTGGTGTGACGCAGCCTATTGGCCTCAACTGGAAACCGATCGTTTATTGGCTGGACAATGAGGCTGGCCCTCTTTCTGATTATGAAGACGATTGCAAGAAGGCGTTCCTGCAGGCATCTCGTGACCTACAAGTTGGAAACGTTGATATCGTATTCGAGCGTTTCAGCACTGGTAATACTCTGCTTCAGAAGCTTAATGGTGGCGGCACAGATGGACTTGCAGAAATTATAGGGATCGACTTTAGCCTAGATTCCGATGACTTGGAAAACGGAGTCAAAGCTGTTGAACGTATAAAATCACTGTATTATCCAACTGACGTTATTGTATATGGTGTTCCATCAGGTCAATACGAACAGGTTAGGGCAGACATGCCGGGCTGGTATGGGAACGTTAATTTATGCAGCCAGAAGGCGCAGGTAATTGCCGCACTTGAAGCAGCATCCAGAAAAGTGCTGGTGAAATGGCTTGACAAGGAATACATTAGGGGGCTCATAATTTCAAGGACCACTGACATTGAAACAAACCTTGATGAAATTCTTGTTGAATTCTACCAGATTGAGACCAAATTGCGCACTCGCTTTTCTGTGGATGTTCTACAGGCAGATTTACTTGGATTTGGTAAGAAAATTACGCTTTTGGAGAATATTCTTAAAAAAATTCCAGACGACAATAAAACTTTTGGAAAAATTTGGAAGAAAGGGTTCAAAAAAGAAATCTCTGCGTTATCGGCGCTAAGAAATGAGGCCGCCCATGGAGCTGCTGGAATGGATAAAGGTGAATTCTCGCTTACAAACAGGGGTAACAAAAAGAAATATGGAAGGAAGGAGCTGGCAGAACATTTCTATAATGCTTATGGGATAAACTTGAAGCTGACCGAATTAAAGCGCCATCTTGTGGAAATAACCAATTATGTCCTAAATGCTGATGATGGAACCGGACAAGAATGAGAATAAAGGCGGCACTGCGTTCGCTACTTGGGTGTAGCGAGGGGCTTCATGCGCTCTTAAGTGCCCTCCAGTCGTGTACTTCCCACTAAATTCAAACCAGTCTGGGAAGGATTGCAGCCTCGCATATTCCCTTACCGTGAGTATCCGGGGCTCCTCGTAATGCACGTAATCGTCAGGCAGGGTAGTCAATGTCGGCGATGGCTTGTCAGGATCAATGACTGTCAGGTTCCTTTTTCTGGTCCCAAGGGAAGCCATGACAGCAGGAACTACACTACCTTTCGCTTGCGCAGAACCAAGCACTTTCCTGAACCTTCCTGTTACAATCTCTCCATGCTTTGCAAACCTGTGGCTGTCCGGGATCTCCTTGTTCACGCCCTGCCTCATCTTGCGCTGGTATTCCGATTCAGGAGGGCCATAAATACCGGACATGAAGTGCAAGGTGTCCGGGCTTGCGGTTTCACCATGTCTCCTCATGAGATCGGAGATAGCATCACTTGCCTTTACCCCAGCTTTCCTGCTTGACCGGATCCTTTCCATGATCCGGGCTGGGTCACCTCCACCATCGGTGGCCAGCATGATAAGCCGTTTCCTGTTCTGCGGCACCCCGTAGTCGGAGAAATTGAATATGCCAAATTCTGGGTTCTTATATCCCATTTCCCCAAGATCGTCACCAAGCATGGATGCATAGGACCTGTTTGGCTTTGAGCCTAGCTTGAACGGCATTGCAAATCCAGGCACGTTCTCGAACATTACGACACTTGGCCTGACAACCTCGACAAACTTTAGGTATTCCATAAACATCTGGTTCCGCTCATCATGCTCTCTCCTGCGACCTGCCAAAGAGAAGCCTTGGCAAGGAGGGCCACCGACCACAAGGTCAACTTTCCCGGACAGCTTCACAAGATGATCGCGATAAATGTCCAGGAGCGTCCTGATGTCCATAGGACCCCTTGGCAGCCAATCCGGCCATTCAAATGCGCCCTTGCCTTTGACGAGGTTGTGCTCAAGCGTGGAGAATGCCATGGGATCCCTTTCCACGGCAAACACGCCCCTCATTCCTGCCTGATACAAGCCCAGTGAGAAGCCTCCGGCGCCTGCAAAAAGGTCAATGAAATTCATTTCCCGCGTGATCTCGTCACCTCCATGACTTTCTCCGCACAGCGCACGCCGTCCTTAATAACCTCATGCTCCCAGAACCTCATGACAGCATAACCCTTATAGCCAAGACTGGACGTGACCAAGGAGTCATGGTTCGTGTTCCTCAGGAGTTTCTTTCCCCAGTATTCCGGCCTAGTGGCAGGCGCCTTGTAGCATGCCGGGCACCCATGCCAAAAGCAGCCGTCAACAAACACCGCTATCTTTCTGGACTTGTTCCCCATGTCCGGGTTTCCCGGGATTTTTGGGTGCCTCCTGAGGCTCCTGTGATCCACCTTTTCCCATAACAATAGCTCTGGTCTTGTGTCCTTGCTCCTTATGCTGGACATCACTTTTTTCCTCTTTTCCGGGGAAAGGTTGTCTACCATATCTCATTGCCTACTTATCAATGATGACGAACTAGAAGGACATGGAAACACACCCAAAGGCAACACCATGCTTAATATACTTCCTGGATTTAGCTTTTGCGTTCGTGAAAATCTCCAGCAGTAACTGTACCGCTACTTGTTGACCCAGTTATATCCCACAGGTTGGGCGTATTCGCCGTCTTCATGACTTACCGGAGTTCTTCCCCATGCATTCGTTTGGTGCTTCAAGTGAGAAGCCGTGCCCATGTTTCTTCCTGAGTTACAAGTGCGATGGGTCAAGATGGAACAGGACGGTCTTGTGTGCAATTTCCCGAACTCTTACGAATCCACGGTTGCGAAATATCTTCATGCTTTCGTGGCAATCCTTATTAACGGAGTTGCGGTAAAACACATGGGTCGATAGCCATGTCATGTATCTGCCATTATGGAAATAAGCTTGCGGAAACGTTTTTGTGCCATCCGGCTGCTGTCATAGGGAGCGAAATTCCGCATCATGTTCTACCGTGACATAGACCGGAAGATCGGTTACATGCTCTCCGTCTCCATGGTGCAGAGCCATCCCCTCGTCCCTGTTATGGAGAAGGAGTTCGGCGACGTCCCGCTGCACTCGGACCGCATAGGCAGCGAATCATACATAGACCTATTCGTGCAGGGCGAAAAAGCCCAGAGGTTCGAGCCCATGGTATCCTCCTA
>JAJYZU010000035.1 GCA_021799755.1 Thermoplasmata archaeon | reverse complement strand
GGCAGGGATTCGAGGACGCAGGATCCGTAGGCAGTGGTTCAGGCGCATACAGGCACTAGGTGTTGTTATGAAAATAGGAATAGTAGTATCGGAATATAACTTCGACATAACCAGCATGATGCTGGAGCGGGCTATTGAGGAAGCCAGGTTCCTTGGTGTAGATATATTCAGGACCATCAAGGTCCCGGGGACATTTGACATACCGCTTGGCGTTAAAAAGCTCCTTCAATACAAAGAAGTGGATGGGGTAGTTACACTGGGTGCTGTCATAAAGGGTGAGACGGGACACGATGAGATAATAATGCAGAATTCTGCCAGGAAAATTGAGGATCTTATGATAGAATTCTCAAAACCGGTTGCTCTGGGAATATCAGGTCCGGGGGAAACCAGGCTGCAGGCACAGGCAAGGATAGAAATGGCGAAGGATGCCGTGCAGAGTGTAGTCAAGATGATAAAGAGACTTGCCGAAGCATAGACGGGAGATGTTGGAATGAAAATCAGCGATAGCGTCGAACTCATAGACGGCACCATTGCAAACTGCTACTCTGTCAATCTGGAAGGTAAAGCCATCCTCGTGGATGCCGGAATGAAAGGATCCGGGAGAAAAATCATCGATTTTTATCGCAATATAGGGGTAAGCCCTGAACTGATCCTGATCACACACTACCATCCGGATCACGTCGGAGGGTTATTCATCCTATCGGAGGAATTCCACCCTCAGATATATGTGCCAGACTCCGAAGCTGAGGTTATCGCCGGGCATTCAAGAATTGTACCAGCAAAGAGCTTAAGATCAAAATTGATAGGTTCCATAGCCAGGACAAAACCGGTCACAGATATCAATCTGGTATCAAAACTCAGCCTTCAAGGACTGCAGATCGTGGACACGAAGGGCCATACACCGGGCAGCACATCATATTATTTCCCTTCACTGAAGGCTCTGTTCGTTGGCGATGCAGTGAGTGTCAGGAACGGAAAAATGGAAATAAACAAGGCATTCACGCTGGATTATCCCACAGCAGAAAAATCCAGGGATCGGATTTTGCAGTTCCACGGTGTGACAGTCTATCCCGGTCACGGCAAGCCCGTCGTTATTTCATAAATATTTTCTTATCTCGCCTGCAGTAAGCTCAATATTGGCAAACGCGTCATGACTGTGCAGGCTTTCCTCGCTCCGCGACTTTATTCTGATTATGGCGTCACTCTCGAGCATGTCTATTCCTTTACAGATCGCTTTGGCTATGTCTCTGGCCACGTCCTCGACGAAGCGTGGATTTTCGTGACCCCTAAGGACGAACATGTCCGATTCCTTGTCGGTCTGGACGCTTGCAAGTGGGCCTCCGGATACCGACTCTATCAGTTCAATGATCCTGTCAGGTTCTGGGACATAACTCCTGAAATTTGATATTGTGACCCAAAGCCTGTTGCGCTGGCTATGCGTGACTGTTGGGATCTTATTAAGGAATCCGACCTGACCCGGGTATCTTTCTGCAAGAATAGATCTCGTTCCTTCCATTGTGCAGGGGCAGGCTGTGAATATTGTTGTTTCTAACACGAATGAATTTATCTCAGTCTCATCCGATCTCGATTCGCTGGAATACTCAATATTGTATGGAACATAACTTTTCAGTTTATCGTCGCCCTCTAACTCCCTCAGGTATGTTGCTTCGATCTTAACCGTCGCATGTTTGCTGTATGGATTGCCCTTGAGAACAAGTCTGGCAATGTGCCGGACGGTATCGAAGGTATCCTCAACTGGCTTTCCTATCTCAGAAATAACGGGATCCAGCATGCTGGAAAAGTGTGCTCCCCTCATTTCAACTGGGAGATCAACGCTTACCGATACAGTTGCAACTGACTCAGTTCGCTTCCCGCCAAAGACAAGCTTAATTGGACTCCTGTAGCCATCGACCCCAACGCTTTCAATTGGCAGGTTTACACGAGGGGGTTCATCCTGAGGTATCTTTCTTCCGGTCTGTTTCATTTTTGGCCTTTTCTGGCTTCATCATATTTCTTCTTAAGAATCTCTTCCAGTTCCCTGTATTTTTCCTCCAGGGAGGCCTGCTGCTTCTCAAGCGTCTTGATCCTTATTTCGCTCAGTTCCTTCTGTTCTGAGAGTTCATCTATCAATTTCTTTCTGCTCTCCACCTCATACAGTACCGGCCCTACGTTCTTGAATACCTTGACCCCGTCATTAATGCCTTCAAGCTCTTTGATGGTCTTGTCAAGTTCCTTAATTCTCACATCCAGCTGGTATTTCTGGGTTGCAACCTGTTCTATCTGGGTCTCAAGTTGCTGTGCCTGCTTGATCTGGTTCTGTAAATAAGCGCTCAAATTGGGTTCCATCTATTTCACTTCCTTCACTATTTTCTCGATCATGATTAGCCACCGGGTCAGCGAACTTACGCTCGCTCTTAATGAAACTGAATCAGGTGCTTCTATATAAATATAGGAATCCTCGCCGGTTACGAATGTCATCTTACCCCGGCCCACCTGGTCGTCCTGCTCAGGCTGCATTGTGGAAAGGTACCTGGAAAATTCTGGATCATTAACCCGGACCCTTACCCTGTACATTAGTTATCATATGCCTTATTCAGATAAAAAGTGTTAGACAGGCTAGTCTTCGGAAGAAAGTGTTATGCCATCAAAAGATGCTCCTTTTTCAAAGTCAGTTAACCGGAAAGGAATGCGACGCCTTCCCTACGAAAGTATTAAATTTCATATATGATAACTTGCCAGTGGGCTCGTGGCCTAGTTTGGATAAGGCACCGTCCTTCTAAGTCGGTGATCGAGGGTCCAAATCCCTCCGAGCCCGTATCGCACAATCCATATTTGAATCGAGAAATGGCACAGGAAATCCTAAGAAGAGTCTTTGCCATAGTCGTATATCGGCTATATTTGTACCACAAAAGCAATATGAAATGCACCTGATTAAGATTAATGGTAGTAACAGGATTGGCGATTGCGAAGGCGGCATTGACAGCTATTGGGATAGGAAGTGCTGGAGTTGCGGCAGTTGCAGTAGGATACCCACACGGGCTGGATGTGGCATTGCAGAATGTTCCGGCAATGTCTCATGCCCATAGCGTGCTCGAAGGCTTATGGCGTTCATTTCCGGGACATGGTGCCCTGGGTCGTTGAATCAATAAATGAATGCGTAAAAGGAATGAAAACGCAGAAATTACTATAGTGAGGGTAGAAAACTCACTGTGGGTATGCTGAAGCAATTATCCCGCTTGACGCAGTATCAATGAAGGCTATTCTCGTTACGAACTGACGAGCATTGTTCTCCTTTATGGATATGAAATCCAGAGGGGAGAACGTAGTACTGCCCTTTGTCAGGTTTGCCACTATGTGTGTCGTCAGGGGGATTCCATTTAATCCTATGCTCAGTAACGGTATTGTTGTGATGTTTCCTGTGTTCAGAGTGACCATCATCCGGACATACGAAAGCGATATATTTCCCGAGACAGATTCTATGTATACGATATAGCTACCCGTCCCCGTTCCATTTGACGCCACCTTGGTCATGTTGACAACGGCAATGTTGGCCTGAGGCGTCAGGACCGGAGCGTTGGAAAAGTATCCTCCGACGATAGAGTACAGAGTTGACGCAAGGGTCACTGTTATGGCGATAAGCAAAATTGTCGCGATGATCGGTGATACTGCATTATCATTCCTTAATACTACTTCCTTCATGTAGGTCAATATGTAAACGCTTGTGTAGCTCTATATGTTTTAGGCGGTCAGCATGATTTTCCTTCGCGTTTTCATGATGCCTGTAATGCCAGTTGAAATTCCATCCCCGGCAATTTTTTTTATGATATTGTAAAGGAAAATCATCGGTATGGCGAAATTAAGTTATTTAACAATGAGTTAATGGTGAAGTATGCTTCTTTCATTCAGATACGAAAGCGGGAACGGATTCTTGACAGACGTGGACGGAAAAGACCCGGTCAGGATCAAGAACTCTCTGTCGGATAATTTACAGAATTTCAGCCCAACTGAACTGCTTGTCCTCTCCATAGGATCGTGCACAAGCGACGATGTTCTCTCTATCCTGCAGAAGATGAAGCAGCCATTCAAGTCTTACAGGTGCATTCTTGAGGCTGAGAGGGAGGAACAGATACCGAAGACGCTTAAGAGTGTGAATATAACTTATGATCTGATCGGAGATCTTGATACTGAACATGTAAGGAAGGCAGTGAACCTTTCACTTTCAAAATACTGTTCCGTCTCAATACTGGTAAAGCGAGGCGGCACAAAGGTAACACATTCCATAATAATCAATGGAAAGAAGATAGACGATCGCAAATCCCTCTGATCGGCTGTTTAAGAGTGATTGCCCTCAGGGTGTTTTCAACCCGTTTCCAGTGATGACCAGCAAGCTCTTTCCATCAAAATGTGAAAGTGAGAATGCAGCCAGGACAGTTGCGGAACTGTACTCCGCGTAAATCCCCATCAGGGCAAGGTTCTTTCTCGCGCTAATTATTGATTGTTCGCTCACAGTAACGCATTTGCCGTTCTCCTTTACTATGTCAGACATTAGGTTCAAAAGTGGGGGCGTCCTGGATACTAATGCGTCTGCAACTGATCCAATGGAGTTATTTGGATCATATGGTGTGTTGTTTACGCTGGAACATAAAGGCGATACAGCTTCAGTCTGAACAGCTATAATGGTTGGCACCCTACCAATTTCCCCGCTTTCCATCAGGTGATGGAACCCGCTGTACATGCCTATAAGCAGGGTTCCAGCGGACACCGGAATGAAGATATTGTCCGGAACCCTGCCATTCCCCTGCCTGAAAATCTCGTAAGCAAGTTCCCTGATACCGTCCCTGAATTCCGGGTTTATGACGTGGCTTGCATAGACCCCGCTGTTCAGCCTGGCAGCTTCAGCAACCTTTTCCCTGCCACCCTTAACCGGCACTATCCTTGCACCGTAGGACTCTATCTGCGAAATCTTTCCCTGAATCGTGTTTTCGGGCACAAAGATGTTCACATCGAATCCCGCCCTTTTCCCGTAGGCTGCGATGGAGGCGCCAGCGTTGCCAGAAGAATCCTCGTTTATTTCTGTTTCCCCCGGTTTCACGTACCTTTCTGCGAGAGCGGAAATAAGAGTTTTTGACCCCCTGTCCTTGTAGGAAAAGGTAGGCGAGAAGTACTCAAGTTTCATGGATACGGTATCGAAATCCAGAATAGGTGTTACAACTTCTCCCAGCGAAATCATCTGTCTGATATACGGATAGTTTTCCCTTGGACTGTCTCTGTATTTAAAGTCAGGTTCCATATTGAATATGCCGTTGCACTTCAGGCATCTTAGCTCGCTCCCCTTCCTGGATTTACCGCAGCTGATGCAGTAAGTTCTCATGCCAGAACCATCCCGAATCACTGGTTGTCTCTTCGTATTATCAGCTCAATTTCGCCATGCTCTTCCCTCATATCAACCAGTTTCAGGCGGGAATTTTTCGAGAGACTTTCAAACAAGTCCCGCTTGTATGGGAACTTTTCGCTGAGCAGCAATACTTTTGCATCCTGTCCCGGGGAGAGATCAAAATAGAGCCCCTTCAGTACACTCTTAAGGTAATTGAATGGGTCTCCTCCGCATGAAATATTTCTCTGGTCTTCTATAAGCATACTTGATAATACTTCCTTGTCTAATATTCTTTTATCCCGGATGATCAGGGTACGTGAAAGGTCTCTTTCCCCTGAATATTTTGCGTGTTAGCATAAAATAGGATGATTGCGCAGGATCAGTTACGGGGCAGTTTCTCCATTCCAAATTCTCGGGTTGTTCCTCCACCTAATCCGTGGGATCTGTGCATGAGGGGTTGCTTCAAGCAACCATAATGATGCCATAATCTTGAACACAATCTCGCTTGGAATTCTGCGTGTCTATCAAGAACTCTATCACGCACATCTGTCAGTAACGCATTTACATCGGAGATGTTTTATATCCTATGCACATACAAAATTATGGCTACTTTTCTTTACAAGTGCAGGGACATTGGTTATGATTGCGGTTTTGAGTTCTCGGCCCACGCAAGGGAAGACCTCATGCCAAGGATAAGGATCCATTCAAGATACGCGCACAACATCTACGAGATGAGCGAAGAAACCACGAAGAAGATTGAAGCTGCAATAAAGCAGATAGATTGAGCTTTACACATAATTTTGCTCTAGAAGTGATAAAAGGAAATGTTTAACAAGATACCGACTGTTTTAAGAACTCAGGAAATAATTGACAAAGCCTTTTCCAAGGCTGCAAAGATAGAGGAACCCTACCACCCGGACATTTCCGACAAGATAAGGAAGGAACTTATTGATAAGATATCTACAATCGAAAGCACTGCCTGTTCCCATCTTGACAGGTTGGTAAAGAAATTTCCATCTAGTGAGAAGCTTCACCCGTTTTATTACGGGTTGCTTGACCTTATGTTTGATGTGGACAAGTACAAGCTCTCGCTGGGAAAGATTCAGTGGACCTCTGAGAGGATTGTTACTCTCAGCACGGATTACATAAGGAGATTGAAATCAGAGAAGGACAAGAAGATCATGAATAGCTGGATGAAGCAGTATTACGGACGCTTTTCATCCCTGATCAAAAACATTTCCACGGATCTGGAATTCCTGTCAAGCTGCCGGGATTACATGAGGAGGATTCCGGAAATTGAAACCGGCATGGAGACATTTATCATAGCGGGAATGCCAAACGTCGGAAAGAGTTCCTTGCTGGGCATGCTGACCACCTCACAGCCAAAGGTGGCCCCTTATCCTTTTACGACCCAGTCAATTCACATTGGTTACACTGACATAGGTTATTACAGGATTCAAATAATCGACACTCCAGGTATCCTTGACAGGAAAATGTCAGACAGGAACGAGATGGAGAGAAAGGCAATACTTGCTCTACAGAAGATTGAAGGAAGCATAATATTCCTCCTCGATTATTCAGGCAGTTCCGGGTATTCAGTGGAGCAGCAGGAAAATCTCTATGAGGAAGTCAAGAAATTTTTCAGAAAAAAGATTATCCGCGTCCAGAGCAAGACAGACCTTTCTCCTGAGCGCGTTGAAAGAATATGCATATCCGTAAATGATAAGTCAGGCATGCAGGATCTGGTTTCCGAGATGGAAAATATTCTGAGGGGTTCACTTGTCCCTGCTGGATGATGAGATAAGGAAACAGGTAATCCGGAACGCATACCAGCATGGTGGCAGGGCCGATCCCGGTCCTGTTATCGGGAAAATAATGGGCTTGTTCCCGGAAGTGCGTTCGGATCCCAAGGGGCTCGCCCGGAAGGTTGCCGAAGTTGCCAGCAAGGTCAATTCATTGTCTCAGCATTCGCTGGAAGAAGTCGTAAAAAATGAATTCCCGGAATTTATGGTTAAGGAGAAGAGGGTACAGGAACACAGGCTTCCGGACCTGGAGGATGTGTCGGGAAATGTTGTTATGAGGATGGCCCCTTCACCGTCGGGACCGCTTCATCTTGGACACTCGAGGATGGCAATTCTCAACGATGAGTACGTGAAAAGATATGGCGGCAGGCTGATTCTCCGTATCGAAGACACAAATCCGGATAACATTGATCCATTCGCGTATACCCAGATTCCAAGGGATCTTGAATGGTTAGGTGTGGATGTTTCCGAAATCGTGATACAATCTGACAGATTTGATCTGTATTATAACGAAGCCAGGAACCTGATAAAAAATGGGAAAGCTTACGTATGCCACTGTAAGCAGCAGGATTTCCGGGACCTGAAACTCAAGGGCCTCGAATGCCCGCACAGGTCCAACACCTTCAAAACTAACTCTTCAGAATTTGAAGCAATGATCCTTGGTGATTTCAAGCCCGGATCCGCAACCCTGGTGGTAAAGACTGATCTCAACCACCCAAACCCGTCCATAAGGGACTGGATAGCATTCAGAGTTGTTGACGCTAACCACCCGCGAACCGGGAAAAAATACCACGCATACCCGATGATGAATTTCTCTGTCGCCGTGGATGACCATTATCTCGGACTGACTCACGTAATAAGGGGAAAGGATCACCTGAACAATACCGAGAAACAAAAATACATATTTCAGTATAACAACTGGAAGATCCCAGTCTATTACCACTATGGGCTGATCACTATACCGGAAACAATACTTAAGACATCGATAATAAAGAAAGGAATTGCAGATGGAAAATACAGTGGCTGGGACGATATCCGCCTCGGAACATTGCTTGCACTGAAGAGGAGAGGCTATTCGCCTGCAGTGATAAGGCGATACTGGATTGAATCCGGACTCAGGGAGATTGATGCAGATTTCTCGTGGGAGATTTTCAACGCCATGAACAAGGAAATTATTGATTCCGGGGCAATGCGGTACTGGTTTGTCCGTGATCCGGTAAGGGTAACGGTGAAGTCTCCGTTACCGCTTCAGAGCAGGGCTCCTTACCATCCAGGGCGCACAGAACTCGGTTACAGGAAATACGATCTCGGGACGGAATTCACCATATTTGTGCAGAAGGAAGACTGGGATAAATTCGGCGATGGCGATGTGCTGAGGCTTAAGGATCTGTGCGTTGTGGTGAAGAGGGGGAACGTCGGAAATTTCGATGACCGTGAAGTAACAAAGGATCATCCGCTCAAAATTATTCACTGGTGCCCACAGGACTCCGAACGGTTCAGCGTATACAAGCCGGATGGAACTGTGGACGATGGTCTGTTGGAGCCGTTGGCGCTTGATTACAATGGAATAGCACAGTTTGAAAGATATGGTTATGTGAACAAGACAGCAGACGAAGCGTTTTTCCTATACCGTTGATCAGTCCTTTTCTTCCGGCTCCTTCACGAAGGAGGGGAATCTTTTAAGGAGTATGATCTCGCCTATCGCCTTTATCCACCTGTATGGTATGGAGATCGCCGCACCGTTCTCAATAAGGGACGGGTTCGGATTTTCTATGTATAATCCATGGACAGTCTGCCTGTCGAGATCAACTATGACATCGTCCACAGTGCCAACAAACTTGCCCTTATCCGAATAGACCTTCATGCCGGTGAACTCACTTACCTCTGTAAGCATTATTGCATAAATGATTAAGGCGGTTAAATATATTTGTCTGCTTACCTCATTTTTTTGAGGCACATATGTCGAGGAAAGAGCGGAAAATATCTTCTCCGTGTTCGGTATTGTTGACTTCCGGGTGAAACTGGACCCCGAAAATCGGCTTAGTCTTGTGGTAAAAAGCCTGCACCTTGCAGCCTTCCGAGGATGCGCAGACTACATAGTCACCACTCATGCGCTTTATCTCATCGTTATGGTTCTCCCACGCTACGATGCTGTCCGGAAGCTGAGAGAAAATTCCTCCTTTATTAAAGAATGTCACCGCCGTTTTCCCGTACTCTGGATGTGTGCCCGGTCCAACCTCCCCGCCGGAATTCAGTGCTATAAACTGTGCACCGACGCATATCCCAAGCACCGGGAATTCGTGATCAGCAAGATATTCCTTAACATATCCAAGCTTACCCAGTTCAGAAACTATGCTCGGAGCACCCCCGGAAAGGACGATGCCGTCAGCATCAGAAATCATGTATGAGGGGGTATCGTTTGGAATGATAGTGGATTCGGCGCCCAGGTTCCTCACCACTCTCCATTCACGATGAGTCCACTGGCCACCGTTGTCGACGATGTAGATTCTCATCTCTTGGTTTATTCC
>JAJYZU010000034.1 GCA_021799755.1 Thermoplasmata archaeon | reverse complement strand
GGCACGCCAGGGATGATATATGACTAACCCATGCAAGTTGGGTTCCGGAAATTACCTGTTTATTCGGATAGCAGGTATCACACGCAGCCCAGTGATGGGCTGTGTGAAGTTGATAGACCTGCAAAATCACAGGCCGCAGCGAAAGCGAACGAAATATAGCACCGTCAGTGTAGAATGGGAAGGCCGAGCCAGTCGTCCTGTGGCGAAGGCTTATACAGGGGCAGTAAACAACAGGATGATTCCCCCTGCTTCTCCGGTGTCGTGTCGGTGGCATGTGATGAAAGCCATATGCTCTAAACTGGGAGACCTTGTGATGTCCATGAACATGCCCCGAGAGGTGGTTGAGTAATGGTAGCGGCATCCATAAGCCTGAAAGGCGAAAAGATCCGCAAGGCATCGCAAGGAGTCGGAGAGGTCCATAGTACCAATGACGTGAAGGACAGCATAACCTCCACGGAGGGAAGGGGCCTTACTGTATGCACGCCTGTTCGGGTCAGGGGAGGACTCCATTCCTTCCATGAAACATGGGGAGGTACGAGGACATGAAAAGACTCGAACTGTTCCGGAACAGGCTTTACCAAAAGGCTAAGGAGGAACCGAAAAGGAAATTCTACAGCCTGCATGACAAGCTGTGCAGGCCGGACATCTTAGAGGAAGCTTGGGAAAAGGTATCGGCAAACCATGGAACCGCGGGCATCGACAAGCAGACAATAGATGACATAATGGCATATGGGGCAGATAAGTTTCTCATCGAACTCCAGCAGGAACTCATCGATGAGTCCTATAAGATCAGCAATGTCAGGAGGGTGTTCATACAGAAGGAAAATGGAAAGAAACGTCCTCTTGGCATACCGACGGTCAAGGATAGGGTGGTACAGCAGGCAATAAAGTCGATCATAGAGCCAATATTTGAAGCAGACTTCCAGGACTTCAGCTATGGCTACAGACCACACAGATCAGCAAAGCAGGCATCGGAAGAGATCAGGAAATATCTCAACTTCGGTCTCACAAATGTCATAGATATCGATATCATGGGATTCTTCGATCACATAGATCACGAAAAGATGATGTTCTTCGTCATGAAGAGGATTGCTGATCCATACATCCTGAAGCTCATAAGGGAATGGCTGAAGGCAGGTGTTGTCAACGGGAGCGGGATCACGTATCCAGGCATGGGAACGCCACAGGGTGGCGTTATCTCACCGCTCCTTGCAAACATATACCTGAACGAGCTGGACACCCTGTGGGTTAAAAAGAGGATGAACGATCGACAAGGGCAGAATGCACAGATCATCCGTTACGCGGATGATATGGTCATTCTTACCGACAGGGATCCGGAAAACGCAATGACCATGCTGAAGAGGATCATCTCCTTTCTCGACCTGGAGCTGAACATGGAGAAATCAAAAATAACAACAGCAGCAGAAGGTTTTGACTTCCTTGGGATCCATTTCATGAGGAAATGGAGTTCCACCAGAAACAAAACCGTCACCTACAACTATCCCTCTGTGAAGGCAATGGACAGGTTCAGGAAAGGAGTCAAGCAGGTACTGCAGAAACGAACTGCACATCAGATACCCATGGTGTACGTAATCAGGAGACTCAACGACCTCATCAGGGGGTGGTACAATTACTACAACCACACAAACGCCTCGCAGATATTCAAGCGGCTCAATAGATACATCCAATGGAAAGTGGCGAAACGCTACTGCCAGATACACAAGATACGAAGAGTGTCATCAAGAGGCGATATGTTCCCGACCATCCAGAAACTTGGAATTTACTCTCTTGAATCAGGAATACGATACGGTAGCAACTCCCTGTTGCCTGAGGTGAAGCATGCAGGATAGCTGTACTCGGGAAAACTGACTGTACAGTTAGATGTGGAAGGGTCAGGGGAAACCCTGATCTTTACCCTACCTTCATTCATCGAAGAGGATAAGGGAGAGCATGGAAAACCCAGGGGAGAAGATGCAAATACCCGAAGATCCAGGGATGGTGCATCAGCAACAAAGAATCATGAACATCACTTCGGTTACAAGGCACACACACTTGTAAACAAGATAAAGATAATAGAAAAATTATCGGTAACACCTACCAATGTGCATGATTCCAAGATAGATCTGAGCATTCCGGGAATCATATGTTACCGGGACAAGGGATATTTCGGATCCGAATGCAGGGGTATAAACGGCACAATGGATCGATCCGTAAGGGATCATCCTCTGCCGGTTAAGAGTAAACGCAGGAATATCAGAATATCCAAGATCAGATCGGCAGTGGAACATCCCTATGCATTCTTCAAGAGGATGTTTCACTTTGGCCATGTAATGGTCACGACAGTGCAAAGAGTGAGAGTGAAGACATACTTCACTGCCATGTGCTACAACCTTGTAAGGGCGAGATTCCTTGACAGGATAGCGTAAGCTATCGATATTCAGGAAAAAAACAGTAAGAATGGGAATGAAATTGCCCCAATCAGAGTGAATTTGAAGCTGTTTTGCCCAAATTCAACAATCATTCCGATGAATCGTTGAAAATTGGGTGGTTGTGGGAAAACCTCACATGATATCTGGAGATGTTCTTCAAGTAGCTTTCAAATCCGGCAAAATTATCTAAATATGTCCAATCGCGGAAGCATGGAATTGTTCTTCTTTCTCTTGGGGACCGCAATCGTCCTGGGAGGGCTGCACATGATCGCACCTGACCACTGGGCGCCTCTTGCAGTCGTCTCAGGAAAACTTAATTACACAAGAAGGAGAACGTACGTTACAGCCGCAACGCTTGGCGCCCTTCATGCGCTAACTTCCGAAGCTGTTGCAGGAATAGTCCTTGTAATCGGCGTCATCCTTGTCCACAGATATCTGGAATACGTTGACATTGCATCGATAATTCTTCTCTTTGCAGTCGGTGTATATTTCATTGTCAACGGCGTGATGGAGATGGACCTTCAGGATGATCTATCAAGTGCACCGGTAAAGTCCATACTTGCGATCAGCGCCTTTCCTGACCTGGCACTTATTCCAATAATACTTGCAGGATCCGCGCTTCCCCTGCTTGAGGTAGGCCTGATACTTGCAGTGTTTATCGTTGTAAGCTCAATTTCACTGACTGTCATGGCATATGTATCGACAAGAGGATTGGCAGGTGCGATGGAAAAAATTCCTCCAAGATACATTGATTAT
Source organism: Thermoplasmata archaeon (assembly GCA_021799755.1). The sequence continues at coordinate 6,691 of JAJYZU010000034.1, read as the reverse complement.
GTAATGGGGCTGATACTGTTCGCAACTGCAATAATCATCATCTTCACTTCCTGACTGTAATGATTTTAGTCTTGGCAGACAGGTGGAAGCCGCATAAATTTATATTTCATTCACAATAGGACTCCTCACAACAGGCATTATTGAATACGCGCATAGAAAAATGCACACTCGGAAACTCACTACCAAAAATCAATGCAGAAAGGTGTCCAGCAATACTTTGCTAACATGCGATTAAGATCAGTGGAGATAAATGGAAGCAGAAACAAGAATCAAGCAGGGAAGCAATTTCCAGGACGGTGAATGAACTGAAAGAAGATGATGCACCTCTATCGGACAAAATAAAGGATTACGTGATATATCTAATAATCTTCGCAGTCATTGTTTCTCTTATAACAATAAGGGGGAACTACATACTGGCCCCTCCCTATGCCGTTTCTGCCTACCTGGTTGTTTTCCAGAGAAATACAAAATATTCCAGCAGGAAAAGCCTTATGTCTACCTATCTTCTTGTCATAATAACTTCCGATATTATACACTTAGCACTGGGAGCAGCTTTTGACGGGCTGATCCTGAATGTTATAATCATTTCTGCATTCATAACATTCACAGACCTATCGCATCCTCCTGCGATTGCACTCGCAATCTTCTCATATATTTCAGGTGATCCACTTGATTTCACAATATCCTCTCTCCTTGCACTTGCAGCACTATTGGCAAGCTCATTTATCCTGGACAGATATGCTGCCACGAAAGGAAAATAAATACATATCTCACAAATTGATATTATTGCGTAGAAGGCATAATATTTGGATAGAAGTTCAGCTGGAAAATTCCATATATGTATTTCTATCTCCAGGTGGTAATATGGCGGATAACAAAAAAGCGAAAAAGATGGCATCGGGAAAAGTGAAGAAGTCACTACCTAGCAAGGATAATGGTTTCTCCGAAGAAGAAAAAGCCGCAATGAGGGAGCGGGCTAAGGAAGCCAGGAGGGCGTCCGGATCAGGCAAGAAGAGATCGAGGGAAGAGGGCGAGGAGGAAGTAATGGAAAGCATATCTAAGATGGCAGAACAAGATAGGAACATGGCAAAACGTCTTCATGACCTGATCACGAAGAATGCACCACAGCTTTATCCCAGGACATGGTATGGAATGCCAGCCTATGCTATGGATGACAAAATAATCTGCTTTTTTCAGAACTCGCAGAAATTCAAGACAAGATATTCCACGCTTGGTTTCACTGACGGCGCACACCTTGATGATGGATCAATGTGGCCGACTTCGTTTGCGATATCTGACATGGATAGGCACACAGAGGAGAAGATAGCCGAGCTATTGAAAAGGGCCATTGCATGAAAGAGCAAAATCTGCGTGGCGCAGGGAAAGGCAGCACTGGATCCCGGAAGAGGCTTGAGGGCGGATCCGAACAATCCGCCGACTGGCGCGACATGAAATTGTCTGCGCTGAGGGATATAATTCTCGGAGCAGATCCGGATATCATAGAAGAGGTAAAATGGAGGAAGCCGAGCAACCCGGAAGGAGTCCCTGTATGGTCGAAAAATGGCATTGTGTGCATCGGAAATATCCTAAAGAGATCTGTCAGGCTTACATTTCCAAAGGGTGCTGCGATTGCCGATCAGCATGGCATGTTCAATTCGAGGCTTGACAGCAAGACCGTGCGTGCCATAGATTTCTTCCAGGATGTTGCTATAAAAAGCATGACCCTTCGGTCGATAATAAGGCAGGCGGTAAAGCTGAATTCCATGAAACCAAGGAAATGATTCTGAATATGGCTTGTTCTTATTTTCCTGAGTTTCAGGCTTGTTAATTTCATGCTTGACAACTTCCGATTTTCCAAGCATAATCTTTTAATTTATTCATTGGATCTGAACGCAATGATCCGGGATTATTCTATAACTTTCAATATTGAAAGCAGCATCTCATCGACCCTTTTGCCCAGCTCCTCCAGTCCGTTGTATTCTGAAAAGAGGGCTGAAGCATTCTGCGCAGCCACATGCGTCCTGCCTTTTTCCTCATATATGTAGATCCTGATTGGTGGTACGATGCCCGCTCGTATATCTGTCTTGAAGACCTCCGCAGCAAGCCTCGGGTTGAAGACCTCCAGGATCTGGTTTCCTCCTGACTGGATGCCAATTTTCTTCAGGTTCTGCTGTGCGTCTATAGCGGATACAACTTTCAGGCCATTCTCTTCTACAGCCGTCCGAAGGCGATCTACAGTCTCGGCAAAGGGCAGCCTCGATACCATTTCTTTCCCTTTCATTCCCATCATTCCACGCAGCATGCCATCTTTGACATATCCCTGATGAACGACTGGGACGCCAGTTTTATGCCTTCCGAGAAGGATGGGAATATGTGGCTCGTAGCTATGACATCGTCAATAGTGTACCGGTTCTTCACGGCATATGCCCCTTCAGTTATGATGTCAGTGGCATTGGGTGCCATTATGTGCATTCCAACTATCCTGTTATCCTTCGGATCGACTGTAATCTTTATTATGCCTTCCGTTTCACCGATTATGCTTGCCTTGGTGAGGTTCTCAAGCGAGAATACCCTGCATGAGCACGATCCGTTCTTCTTCGAGAACTCGTTCTCCGTCATCCCGACGCCTGCAATCTGTGGATTCGTGAATACGGCCCATGTCGCAGAATCATAATCGATCTTGAGATCCTCGCCGAACATGTTGCTCACTGCCACCACACCTTCCCTTGCTGCAAGGGTCTCAAGGAACAGCTTTTTTGAGACGCAATCGCCTGCTGCGTATATGCCAGGAGCAGAAGTCTTCATGGTGTTTAATGTCAGGATCAGGCCTCTTGGATCGGTGTCGACTCCTGCTGCTGTAAGGTTCAGGAATTGAGTGTTGGCCTTCCTGCCTGTTGCCACGATGAGCTCATCGGCCTCCACTACCTCCTCTCCCTTGTGCGTTATTACATGGATGGACTTTCCCTTCGCGGATTTGCTGACCCTGCTCACCCTTGCCCTCAGGTAAAATTTCATGCCCTCTTTCTCAAGTCTTGCCCTCAGGGCGTAGCCAATCTCCGGCTCAGTTTGTGGCAGAAGTGAATTGAGCGCCTCTATGATGGTAACTTTTGAACCAAAGTGCAGTAATGCCTGCCCTATTTCAAGGCCTATCGCGCCGCCGCCTATTATAGCAATGGAATCAGGAAGGTCTTCCATGTTCCATATTGTATCGCTGGTCAGGTATTCTGCATCGTTCAGGCCTTCTATTGGGGGTGCCGTCGGGCTTGATCCCGTTGCTATCAGTATGTTCGACCCCGAGACTGTTGCAAATTCTTTCCCGTCCGGATCGATTACCATAACAGTCTTCCTGTCAACGAATTTCCCAAGCCCGTTGAAAAGTTTCACGTTGCTGTAACTTTCAATGACCTGGGCATACTTTGCATCTCTTGCATGGGCAACATATGACCTGAGACCCCTCATGACCTCACTGAAATCATGCTTGACTGGAGTTTCAAATATCCCCGGCATTCTGGGATGCGAAGAGTTGAAGACCGCATGTGATGCCTCGAGAAGGTACTTCGAAGGCACGCATCCGACATTTACGCATGTTCCTCCCAGGGGTCCTGTCCCGATCATTGCGATCGACATTCCGCCGTCACTCAGTTCCGAAGCCTTGATTGCGGCAGAGAAGGCAGCTGCCCCCCTTCCAAGTATCACAAGATCGAACTTCTTTATTTCATTACTCAATGCTTTTCACCATCTCACTGATCGGCAATGGTAGCCTTGTAATGTGAGGGCTTCGAGAATACCCTGTTCTTCAGGAGATCTTCCGGTTTTACCTTTTCTCCGTCGAGGAGAACATCGCCCATTCCTTCCTTAAGGGATACCTTGACATCCAGGACGCCGTCCTGTTCTTTCAGTCCCCTTGTTACTGTGGCAACGCAGTCATCGCATGTCATTCCGTATATTCTCAGCTTTACATTCTTCTTATCCATAATATAGGATGTCCGGACTATATTAATAGTGAAACGTAAACTATTTTTTACCTTGCCTTATAAGAGGCAATGACAGAGAACAACGAAGACAGGAGGATCAGCAACAGGAAGAGGGCATGCATGCTTGAATATGGCGATTCCCTTGTGTGCGTGGATCCATCGCTTGGCATCCTTGAACTTATAGGGAAAAAATATACCATCATGATCATAGGTGTCATAGGCAACAGCGGCAACAGGAAGAATTTCAACGAGATACTCAATCACATACCTTTTTCAAGCTCCACGATAATATCAAGGAGGCTCAAGGAGCTTCAGGAAACCGGGCTGGTAGAAAGAATCAGCGAATCCGGCCGGATTTCCTATAAGCTGACAGATCTGGGATCGAAACTCAGGGAGGCCCTTCATCCTCTTCTCATTCTAATGGATGCTGATAACATGCAGAACACGCATATCACATGAAGGTTGCAGTAGCCTGCCAATTCTTTCCTTATATGCATCATAAGGATCTAAATGCTCCTATTTCTATCAAAAAGCGATATTGAAACCGAAAAGAAAAGTTATTAAGCGCCTGAAATTGAGTAACAATGATCAAGGCAGTCGCTTTTGTTCCAAACACCCCAATGCTGATAGGTGACCTGGGCGTAAAACACACAGAGACAATATCCGCACTCAGATCGTTCGGAAAGGAAATATCCGGCAAGATAGATGCTGCTGTGATTATGTCGCCTCATTTCCAGACATCCGGGTCCTTTGGGATCGTGTCTGCGCCAAGACTAAGGCAGATTTATGATTTCTATGGATTTCCGCGGGCTTTCTACGAGGTAAAGTACGAACCGCCTGGAGATCCTGAACTTGCAGGGCAGATAGTGAATCTCGGAAAGGATCGCGGCATCAGGATAATGCCGGTTGGAAACTGGGGACTAGATCATGGTGCATGGTCGCCGCTTTTCCATATCTTCGAAGGTGCGCACATGCCTGTGGTTCCCCTGTCTATAAGTCAGGATCTGGGTCCTGCCGCTCATGTTTCACTGGGAAAGATGATGCGCTCTCCGCAGATAAAGAAAAACAGTCATATAACTGTATGAATGGAATATCCTGACGCTAATAAAGCCGCATGCAAGGAAAAATTTATCCCTTAGTGATGGTATTTGGCATAGAGCATTATGCATTTCACTATTGCGCTGAAAATAGCAGCAGCGAAGTGAATAGAGAATTAAGCTGGAACCATCGAGTGGTCATATAATCAGAGGCATTTAATACCCTACAAATATGCGTGATTCGGATATAATTGTCGTCTATGATGCAGGAGGATCCGGATGCACAGCATGTCGTCTTTGGAGCAACAGGTGCTTATGGATATGCCGTAGCTAAAAAGCTCCTTGAGAAGCGATTCAACGTAAGAGCAGTTGTAAGGAACGAGGAAAAGGCGAATAAAATGTTTCCAAAAGGGGTTGAAATTGTCAAGGCGGATATGCTGAACGGGGAGGAAGTTTCCAATCCTTGCAAAGGTGCTTCAGCAATATACCTTGGCAATAACTTTCCATACAGGAAATGGAAAGCAAATTTCATGCTGTCTCTTTCCAATATACTGAAAGGATCGAAAGGAACGAAACCTCTCATAGTATTCCCCGGAAACGTATATGGCTACGGGAAGTTCCAGCGTGTGCCAGTAGATGAATCTCATCCTTTTAACGCAAGCTCCAGGAAAGGTAAATTGAGGAATACAATGGAAGCATTGCTGATGGATTATCACAGAAAGGGTGAGATTAGAGTCATTATTCCGAGATTTGCTGATTTTTATGGACCAAATGTTGTCAATGATCTTTACGGGAGAATTTTCAGGAGTGCAATAGACGGAAAACCCGCAATCTGGCCAGCCAATGCTGATGTTTCTCACAACCTCACATATATAGAGGATGCAGCTGAGGCAACAATATTGCTGATGCTCAACAGTAATTCATACGGCAAATCATATCATGTGTCGGGCGATGTCATAACAGCCAGGGAATTTATCAAAGGAGTTTATGGCGCAGCCGGCAGCCCTATGGAACTGAGGGTACTTTCCAAAACCTTTCTGGCCGTTGCTGGGCTCTTCAATTCAAACGCAAGGGAGTTGATTGAACTGCTTTATGAATACTCGGATCCTTATATCCTTGATGATTCGAAATTCAGGACAGAATTTCCATCTTTCAAGCATACGCCTTATGATGTTGGAATAAGAGAGACAATAGACTGGTTCAAGGCAAATGCGTCCAACATGAAAAATATTTAATTTCCAGTGCCTTCAACTCAACTAGGGATTGTATGTTATCGCCCCAGCGTTTAAGGCATCTTCATGACATCAACCAAACAAACTTCTCAAACTTTTAAAACGATTTGATTGACAATCTCTCCCTCACACAATGAGGCGGGGGATCTGAATCATCCATGCACGTGAACAAGGAAATCCAGCATCAGTTAAATTTTTCTTGAAATTCAGCTTACTTCTTTCTTAGTGAAAATCATGGCAGGAATCATTATCCACATCGCCGCAAAAGCAAAGAAAGTCTCAAAAATGCGGCTGCTGCTCTCAGCAGGGTCTCCCCTAATTCTGCTTATAACTGCATCCCATGTGTTGCCTGCCAGATTGCCGAAATATATAAGCCTGATAAAAACAAGAATGTGGGATGCAGTCTCTTCTCCATAGAACTCCTCCAGCTTCCGAGTCATTTCCGGTT
>JAJYZU010000033.1 GCA_021799755.1 Thermoplasmata archaeon | reverse complement strand
CTACTGTTCCTGATTCAGCCACTGAGGAAATTTGTCACAAATAAACTCTTTTTCATTGGCTGGGCTTCAATAGATATTTTCACAATGAATTTCATGGTGTATCCCAATGCCTTCGGAAATAAACTGCCTGTGGATGCATTCACGACCACCGGTCCGCTGACTGGAATGTATTTTGTGATAAGTCTGCTTGGTGTTGTAATTCTTGGAATCCTTGTATCACTCTATGCCTATGCAGTCAGACGAAAATCAATGATAGCCTGATTATGGATTATGACACAGGCGTATTGATCTTTCCTTAATTTTCTGTTATTGTGATCTTTCTTTTCATTTCCAAAGAGATTCTGTCTCCCGGTTTAATTGATCTCTTTTCTTCAGAATATTTTGCAAGCACCTGGAGTATCTGATCATCTTCATACTTTACGTTGACCCTGTAATTCTCACCCTCAAATCCAATGGTTTCTACGGTGCCATCAAAACCGGTGTGAACTTCTGAAATCTCAAGGTCTGAAGGATGGACTCCCATCTTCTTTCCCTGGAGATCGATTATGTTGTATCCAAAGAATCTCGCTATCTCCTCGGACTGAGGATTCATAAACATATTCTCTGGGCTGTCAATTTTCATGAGCTTACCCCTGAATATTATTCCAACAGTATCCCCAAGGTACAAACCTTCCTGTATGTCGTGCGTAACGTATATGATTGTCAGGCCGAGGTTCCTGGAAATGCTCTTGATTTCTCCTCTCACTTCTGATCTCAGTTCAGGATCCAGGGAACTCATGGGCTCATCCATGAGCAAAAGATCAGGTGAAAGAACTATGGACCGTGCCAGAGCCACTCTCTGTCGTTCACCGCCGGAAATCCTTGATGGGAGCCTGTCAAGGGTATGCTCAATTCTCAGAAGAGACGCGATCTCCTCGACCTTTTCGCTGACCTTCTTCTCATTCATTCTCCTGGATCTGAGCCCGTAGGCTATGTTATCATATGCGGACATATGGGGAAAAAGAGCAAGGTCCTGAAATATCAGCCCGATATTTCTCCTGTCGACTGGAAGTCCCGTAACATTCCTGTCGGAGACTATTATTTCACCGGAGTCTGGATAATCTAGTCCTGAGATGTTCCTGAGCAATGATGTCTTTCCGGATCCGCTTGGTCCCATAAGGGTAAAAATTTCACCTCTGTTGACACCCATGTTTATATCACCAAGTGTGAAGTTCCCCCTGTACGTTTTCCTGAGACCGTTTATACTAACGTATTGCAATGAAATTCTCACCGATCCTCTGAATGATATAAAAGAACAGGAAGCTCAGCAATAACAGTACCGATGCCGCTGCATAGGATGCAGATACCAGCTTCAGCGACTGAAGGGAGTATATTTCCACACTGAGTGGCATAAATGTATATGTCGAGAGAAAGTTCGTTGCGGTGAACTCGCCCATACTTATCGCAAAACCAAACATCAGCGCGGTTCCCAGGGCAGATCCAGCCAGTGGCAGTTCAATTTCAAAGAAAGCGTTTCCGCCGAGAGTGGAGGGGGCTTCCCACATTGAATCAGGAATCCTTGAGAAGCCGCTGGATATTATCCTGAGGACAATTGGGACCGCAACAGAAGTCTGAACGAGTACAATCAATATCCAAATGTACCCCGGAGAAATGTTGCCCTGAAACATTATTGATACCGAGAAAGCCATCACTATTCCGGGAATTACCAGTGGTATAAACTGGAATGAGTCCAGTATTGAATCCGGCGACAGTCGCAGGCGTCTTTTACCCACTATCCACATCATCCCCAGCAGGGTGGAGATGATAGCTGTCAGAGTACCGTAGAACACTGTGTTAAGGAATGGTACCAGCGGTGATATTCCGAATGTCGAATGAATGGAATTTCCAAAAATTGTATAATAGCCGGAAAAGCTTATTCTGGTTCCCCAGTTAAGATCGATGGACGATACAAGTACAGAACCAAGTATAACCAGCTCAATCAGACTGAATGCATACATGTAAATCTTCCCTGCCCCTCGCCATTTTCCTCGTGCGGTCCACTCATTGGCCTCTTCCTGAGTACCGGTAACCCTTTTTTCCCTCATCCAGATCAGTGAATAAACCATCACAGGTATTACAAGAATTACTGTCTGAAACAGGCTGAAAAGCACTCCCAGATTTACATTTCCCAGAGTCTTCACAAGGAAATAGATCCAGGCTTCTATTGTGAAATTACCTGTCCCCCCAATGATCAGCGGTGCAGTAAATCCAGCAAAGGAATAAAGAAATGCCAGTAATGCCCCTGAAAGACCGGCAAGCACTCCATCTCTCCCCCATACAGTGCGGAATATTTTAAATTGATCTGCACCAAGCGTTTTGGCAGATTCCTCGAGTGACCTGTCCGCCCGCTCAATGGTGATTGACGTAAGGAATGCCACCAGTGGTGCGTTGAAGAACGTGTTGACAGCAATGATCCCTGGTAAACCGTATGATATATATCTGAGGAAAAATATTCTGGATCCAAGGAATGATGAGGAGCCGAAAATCGATATGAAGGCTATCACAACCACAATCGACGGAAGAAAAAATGGAAGGACGATCAGAGATCGGAAAAATCGCCTGAATCTGAATCTGTATCTCCCGAGAAAAAGGCCAAGTGGGAATCCAACTATAAATGAGAATAACGCACTTATTGATCCCTGAACAGTGGAGTTATATATTGCCTCCATGCCGAGCTTTGAGATGACGCCGGATTTGAACAGTGAAACCAGATTCAGATCGCCCGGAAAAATGCTGAACAGGTTCACCACCGGAACCACTATCACAAGAATGAGGAAAATGGACGGGGAGAAGAACATCGCCCATTTCAATACCGTTGAAGCATGCCTGTTCATCACTTGATTGCCAGCCATTCGGTTTCCCAGGTCTCAAAGTTGTCATATATTGCGGTGGCGTTGATATAGTCGTTGAGCGGTGTGATATTACTCTGATTCATCGTGACGTTATAATAAGACGGCATGGTTATGGTGGAATTTGCAGGATACATCCATTCGTTGGTGGGAATCTCGTTCTGAACATTGTTTCCCAGAAAGTAATTCACGAATTTCTCCTCGAGTGTCAGATTTCCAGATCCATTAACGATTCCTATACCGTATATGGTTCTCCATCCGTAGTATGTGCCATTGTAAACGCTTACAGTCGAACCCGTGTCATTTCCATACCCAAAGTAATCGTTATAGGCCGGATCAGTCAAATAACTGACGAGCAGGGATCGGTTGGAACTGGATTCAAAATGGCTGAATGCCGAACTCCAGTCTGTATATACGTTCTGGTTGCTGTTCAGTGCGGGCAGAGAGGAGTTCCACCACCTTGTCCAGTTTTCATGAAGAACATACTCATAATACGCTATCTCCCACAGAAGAAAACCCTCTCCCGTGTTGCTTGTTGTGGGATTCTCAATGATAAGGTTACTGACATTGCTGCTGGACAGAAGATCCTGAAAGGTAGGACTGAATTTACCTGTGAATGTCCTGTTGTAATCTATCCCCAGGTATGAATACTCGTAGGGCGTTATATACTGCGAAGAGTAGCCCATCTCTTTCAGAAGCGTTGAATTTATATAAGAGTCAGCTTCCGGCACATATTTTACCAGAAGACCGTCATTCACCGCCTGAATCCCGTTCATGTTGGTCAGCCCGATCACGATATTTGCCTGCGGATTTGACCTTTGAGCCTCAAGGGTCTGAAGTATGCCTGCCTGTGGCTTTTCCACATCTATTGTTACTCCGTACTCTTTCTCAAAAGTTCCGAAGACATTCTTGTATGTCTGGTTTGGGTTACTGCCGTATTCCATGAACGAGCCGTATGTATATATCACAATGACATTTCCTGCCGGCTTCCTGGATTCAAGTCCGTAAAATATAGAAAAACCGGCTATGACTACAACGATCGCTATCACAATTCCAATTATCTTCTTCTCAAAAGGTTTCAACCTTCCGTTTTCTTTCTCTCTTGTAGGATTCATATGATTCTCCTACCAGAGCAGCGATGGACAAAGCATGCTTTCCTCCGCCGGAATTACCCGGATCAGGTTCAAGGGTCGGCAGTTTTAACACTGTCCTCTCAGCTTCTACTTTCGCTCCCCTAGCTTTTTAATGATTACAAAATACTTAATATCCTTTTCCTAGGGATATCCGCTAGTTTTCGCTAAGTGCGTCAGTACAAGGAAAAACCAGTCACGTGAAGATCTTTTTTCTGTATGATGTCCTTCCGAGTATCAGAATATCCAGAAACAGGTTTAATCCAAGCACGATTATGGCGAGCAGCAGTGTGTCAATAAGAAATGATTCATGTGTTAATCCCAATGGTATGGGTATGGGAGATCTCAAAACTGCGATTTCAGGATAGGGGAAAAGAAGTGTCATAACTATTCCCCCTGCATCAAGGAGGAGAAGGAAAACGGAGGTCCCTATCTGCCCAAGATCAAGCACGTCATAGAACAGATACGTAAGCAGTATAGCAAAAACGCCGAATATCACAACCGGGGCCTCGATCACATAGAGTGCACCGGCACTGACAAACCCCATACCGGCCACAAGAATGGAAAACTTCTGCCATTTGTCCAGTTCTCTCAGTCTTGTCTTCTTAAGCCAGATTGCAGACAGACTGATCAGTGCAAGGCTTATCAGTATCATGAAATCTGTGATGCTTACCAGAAATCCGCTGCTGACTGTGTATAGAACTGCTATGAGCAGAAGAGTTATCACCCATGAGAGGGATGTTATTGCCTTTGGAAGGAAACCGTCCTCTCCGAGGGCACCCAGGTGCCTGGAAGCCGAGAAGAATGCCGGCACAAAAGTTGTAACGGATGCGACAAGAAAAATGATGGCCATTATTACCTCCCAGTATACACCCGTAAACTCCTTTGCTATGTATATTGCGGGAATCGATTTTGTATCGATGACTGAAAGTGAGGGTTTGACTGCAAAAACGGCAATCGCAAACAGAATATTCACAAGTGATGAGATTATCACAGTCAGGACAACAGCCGCAGAGATGTACGTCTCCTTTCCGACCTCTTCCTTACCAAACAACTTCTTTCCGAGTGGGATCCTGGACTTATCAAGACCTTCCCTGTTGAGCGTCAGTATTTCCTGAAAGCCAAAGAATATGATGTACAGATAACCCGTGTTGATTATAATGTCCTCTATCCAGTTATATCCGTTCAGGGCAAGCAAGCCTGACATGTTCCAGTGCCCCCTGAAACCCAGATTGAAACTTTCCACCACCAGCATCAGCACCATGAATATTACAAGGATAATCTGCACGTTGCCGATCTGTCTGAGGAACCTTTTCTCAAAGAGGGCGTTGATGATGAACCACAGTACAAAAACAGCTGCGATCACAAATACAATGGTATTAACCTCCAAGGATGATATGCCGTAACCATTGAGCATCCTGGACATCACGCCGAAATCAAACTCGACAAAAAGAAGTGCTGAATAAGCTGCAAGGGCTGTGTTTGCGATCCATCCCGATATACGGGTGATGAAGTATCTGAGGCTCTTATGACCGGCGGAATGCCTGACTATTCCTGAACCCCCCACAACATCAATCCCCTCCCGCAGCGTATACCTGAACTGGTAGGAATAGACAAGACCGAGACCGACGGAAAGCGATCCGGCCACGACCAGTGAAATTATGGAAATCAAAGCGTATTGCATAACGTTTACCGGAATCAGCACAAACAGCGGGGATCCGATTGTGGATCCGATCCCAATGGCCAGCATGGTGTAAAACCCATAGGTCGGATTGTTCTGACCCCTGACAAACGGCCTCAGAAATCTCACCTTAACGGATTCTGGAAGCAATGCTGTTAAAAAAACTCCTGATACCAATATCAGAATGACAAGTATCATCAGCAGAATTCCTGGTGCACCTATGCCATAGTATGAGGATCTGTGCACAAAGATATCCACAATCAGCACTAATGATACCAAAATGAGGACTATTCCAACTGCAAATGATACCGTTTTGGATATAAGCCCAATCTTTCTCCTTCTCAAGAGCAGTTTTCCAACGAGCGATGAAAGCAGAAATCTGTCCTTGTACTGGCTGATTTTTTTGAAATATCTATCAGCTGGCCCTGAATCATCAATATCCCTGCTGATATTATCCTGAGAATTCTCACCTTCAGTCATTTTCTCTGAATCCTGAGTCCTACCCTTTTCAGTTCATAAGCCGCCTGCTTCAGCGAGAAAAACGCTGCGACAAGGAGCAGCACCGCCACCACAAAATCCAGGAACGCTGTTATTGGGTATGAAGATGATAGTTGGTAAAGGGCGTTTTGAACACCCTGAAAGTAGTTGCCGGCCGTTGTGACCGAATCATATCCCAGTACAGCAGGAATTGAAAATATTAAACCAAAAATGGACAGAAATACTGCAAGAATCATTTCTCCTATACCCATTACAAATACCACGTTTTGCCTTGTCGGGGTGCTCTCAGAAAGCATCATTCTGAAGTTTCGTATATCCTCGTCGGGTGATTCAATGAATTTCTTCTTGATCAGAGTGTCTGGGTCCTGAACGGTGGAACTCAGGATCATCATGGCTTTAACATCAAGAAATGCCTGATTCACTAGGCCATCAAAGCTATCCTTTCTTTCGCCTTCCACGCTACCACAATAACTGTAGTCTTTATCCCTTAAATTTTTTGTTGACTGTTCTCTGTACTCTCGGGATACGAATCCAATTATGAGACTGGTACCGTGGAGCGTTAATGAAAATATGGTAATTTTGTGGGCGGAACATGCGTCTTTCATCCACGTGTTGATAAAAACATTTGGGTGGTCTGAAATATATAAAAAGCTACCGATACCAAATGGGATTCATAAACGTGAAGTAATTATTATGTCCTATGCAATTACGGGTCTATCAATGTCGATTACGGGAATTAATTTCAAACCCGAAGATGCGTTAAAAAATCTGCTTAACAACCCTGTTCAGGCCATAGTATCAATGAACCAGTACAGCGATCTTAAGGTTAAGTCTGAAGCTTTGAAGGCTGAAATAAAGGCAAAGATTGCTTTGCTTGACACACTGGTACCTGACATATCATCCTATCTTGATTCCAAGGTGTCATCATTTGGACTTCCAGACATAAAGGATCTTGTTGAAAAGATAAGGTCGTTCGCCGATTCTGCAGTCACAATGTACAAGGGGACTCTCTCTGAATCTATGGGAAAGAATCTATCGGATCTTGAAAACTCCGCCAGCCAGGAAAAAGAAAAGGCCGTCAAAGCGGTTGAATCGTATTTTCTCAGTTTTTCTCTTCCCACAGATTCAGTCAGGATCTCGATGAAACTTGTGAATGGTTCCTATGATGGCAGAGCTTCTTATCGCATTATTACAAAATATGACAGTTCCCTGTCTATTCCCGGAAAGGATTTCAAAAGCAAGCAGAATGTCGTTGAGGATGTGAGCCTGAACTATGAATTCTCTCTCAGAACTGCGGATCTGGATCTTTTTTCTTCGATTCTCACATTCTCCACATTGTACAAGGGTTTCAAGCTTCCTGTGAGGTTTGCATCCACCTGGGCAAGCAAGGAGCCGGCTGTGGATTTTGAGAAGATCGATAAATACTATCTTGCCGAAGCAGATTTATCAGACAAGAGCCTCACAGTAATATTCAGGGACGATGAAAAAGCTGCGACGGCAAAATTCTCCCTTACCAGTTATGAAGACAATTCTATTCTCGGTGCCGAATATTCTGACAGTTCTCAGACTGTTGATATAATGAACCAGCACGGCCTGACCAATGCGCTCGATGTAAGCACGCTAACGAATGTGCTAAAGCTCCTCTTCACCACATTCATGGAGATGGAGAAACATAAACTCAGACTAACAAAGCTGATGCTCGATGAGAATGACATACTGTCCTCCATGGATTTACCTTATCTGCTTGTAGGAATGAGCAAGATTGTCGTATCCAAAATAAATGCATTGAAATTCCAGGAAAATGAATTTATACCCATAACTTCGCTCCTCACTGGAGATTATGCGAAGGACAGACTCAAGCTTCTGGGGGATCTCGCCACGCCTGTCTCAAGGATAATGGGCATAGATTCAGACAAAACGAAGTCATGATTTCAGTTTCTTTGCGACTTCCGTAAGTTCATTCATTATGGAGTCAACTGTCTGTTCAGCCCTTTCTTGGCTTTCTGACCTTGCAGAAACTTCAATCTCAATTCCGGGAAAATTATTCTCTCTGTTCAGGGGATGGCTCTTGATGTATACAAGTCCATTTTCCCTCTTCATTATTTCATTGACATAAGGTGCGAATGTGCTTTCCATGATGCCGTAAAATTTAGTACTTTTCTCAAGATAATAGGAACCCGGGTTCTTAATTCGATCGAGAACAAGGTCCAACATTGCTTCCATTTCTGCAGGCACGCCTGGAAGACTTACAAGCATCTTCTGATCCATGCGAAGCAGTATTCCAGGTGCTGCCCCAACCGGATTCTCAATTATTTCTGACCCCTCTGGGACATACGCCATTTTCTTTCTTTCAGGTGTCATTTCCAGATTAAGGTGCGAATACCATCCCTTCAACTGTTCCATTGCCTCTTCAGAATAAATCATTTCCCTTCCAATCGCGGATGAAACCCCTTTGAGTGTCATATCATCGAATGTCGGTCCAAGACCTCCGGTGGTTACTACCATGTCAGAAACTTCAAGAGCGGATCTGATGGCCCACGATATTGATTCAAGACTGTCGTCCACTACAAAACCCCTGAACACTTCGTATCCTGAAAACGTCAGAACTTTCCCAATTTTTGCAAAGTTGGTATTAATGGTTCTGCCCTTAAGAATTTCATTTCCGATGGTAATTATGGTTGATCTTTTTACTGCCATGCGTTTATTCGACCTTTGTTCCACAGTTTGGGCAATATTTCATGTTATCATCCAGAGGATAACCGCACTCCTTGCATTTTTTCTTTGCTTTTGCTGGTGGGCTTCTGGTCATAGTCTGGAGCTGTGTTGTGCCAGCATCCTCCGCATCAATGAATGTGTCTTTGGGAGCTGATCTGTCGGGATGAGTATCCTTACCTGATCCGGTGTTTACATTCATCACTCCAACATTTGTTGTGCCGGCCTTTGCCCTTGCCATCTCGACCTGCTTTCTGTGAGCCTCCTCCTCTGATCTTCTGAGTTCTTCATCATGAATGCGCTTTGAATCAACCGCCCATTTCCTTATGTTCTCGTTCCATTCCTTAGGTTTCTTGACCTCAAACCTTGATGATTCCCTGTGATCGCCAATGTTGTATTCTACCGTTATGGTTTTTTTGGTAAACGCCTTGAACTTGGGTATTGCATTTGACAGATTCGTTATCTCGTAGAGAGGAATGTCGATCACCACCTGCGGGGAGGTTGCCTTGAAAACACCACGCTTCCCTTTTCTTTCATAAATCAGCCTCTTGTCAGTGAGAAAGAGCGTTCCTTCAGATTCCTCTTCTTCACCCTTAATGAGCGTTACGTATTCTTTCATTATCTCCTTTTCATTGGGTTCGTAGATAGGCATTGAAGTTGCATCCGAAATGAATATAAACCTTTTACCATGATTCGCTGATCAATACCATGGAAGTATTTCACAGCATATATGTGGTTCAAAACGTTGCCGCCTGATATTTGTGACAGCATTTTATTTTTTAGTGAAGTTTTAAATATCGATGGGTTATGAGTTGGCACCTTATGAATTCCGTACTATTTTTTGGTGTGATGATACTTGTCTTTACGGTTTTTGCGATTGCACCAGCGGTTTTCGCTGTCCTTCACACCTATTTTGGAGGGAAGCAGTTCAGGGAATTCAAAGACGAGTTCAATCCCAACGCACTGAAGCCCCTGCCAAACACGAAGGTAGTCTTTGTTCTGCTCACGATAGATACCGCGTTTATAATCACATTGGCTTCCATCGAAATAATAGTTGATTTCGTAATGTTCATTCTGCAGCTCGTTTTAATCGGCTTTGACAT
>JAJYZU010000032.1 GCA_021799755.1 Thermoplasmata archaeon | reverse complement strand
GAAATTCAAATAAATTATTTATAGCAAAAAGAATTTAGTGGGAGGGGGTGTCTCTAAATGTTGGCTTTCATCGCGATGAAAGACTACGACGATGATGATGACGATGATTCAGATGACGATGATGACTTTTAGATAGCCATCAGGTCTTCTTTTTTATGAATTACAATATTTGTGTGATTCAACCTGTTCCGACCATTAAGCTTATTCACGGATTTTGTCCCTGTCATACAATTCATGGGAATTATTAAGTTGGTGTGTAATCTGGATCTTAAAGTTATAGGAGATAGAATTGACAACTGTGTTTGACCAGCTGGATGATCGGATAAGAAAAATGCTGGAAGAACGCGGAATGACTGACCCCACCGAAGCACAGTCAATTCTAATACCCTCTATTTTAAGGGGATCCAATGCCATACTAATTTCTCCAACTGGTTCTGGAAAAACCGAGGCCGCAATTCTCCCCATATTCCATAAAATTTTGAGAGATAAACCTTTACCGGTTTCCACCATTTTTGTAACTCCTCTCAGAGCGCTTAACCGTGACATGCTCGGGAGGCTTGTGGATTATGGAAGGCACCTTGGGATTCGGATACAGGTCAGACACAGTGATATAAACGCAACGGAGAGGAGAAAAATTGTAACTGATCCTGCAGACGTGCTTATCACAACACCTGAGTCTCTCCAGATCCTGCTGAAGGGTAAAAGGCTGCGAGAGGTCGTGAAATCATGCAGATATCTGATTGTCGATGAATTGCATGAACTTGCACAGTCTGAACGGGGTTCACAATTCTCCGTTGCCGTGGAGAGACTGGACAAGCTCTGTGGAGGTTTCCAGAGGATAGGACTTTCCGCAACAATTGGAAATGCAAAGGAACTGGGAAAGTATCTATCGCCGGTCAAGCCTCCTGAAATACTGGAATCTTCGCCTGTCAAGAAACTTGATCTCTCCGTAACTCTAACACCAAAAGGAGACAAAGACCTTGCTGAAAAACTGGGTTGTGATGAACAATACGCAGGCTCCATCAGATTCATCTGGGAAAGAATAATGGAGCATAACGGAACTCTGGTCTTTGTAAACACCAGGAGTGTCGCAGAGGACCTCTCGTTCAGGCTGAGATTATGGCTCGGGGATATACCAATTATGGTTCATCATGGATCGCTTTCCAGAGAGACCCGGGAAACTGCAGAGATTGCCTTCAAGAAAGGTGAGATAAAAGCCCTGATCTGCACTTCATCCCTGGAACTCGGCATAGACATAGGCTCCGCGGATCTAGTGATTCAATTCAACTCCCCCAGACAGGTTAACAGGCTGATTCAGAGGGTTGGCAGGTCCGGCCATTGGATAAAGAAGACATCAAAGGGATTTATTGTCTGCAACGATGTCATAGAGCTGGAAGAAGCGCTTGCAATATCTGAACTGGCACTTTCCGGATACATAGAAGACGTGCGGGTCAGAAAAGGATCTCTGGCCACCCTTGCCAACCAGATTATTTCTGAACTTAACTGCGTCGGAAAAATGAAGATCAGGGAATTTTATGATCTGGTAAAGAGAACATATCCTTATCAGGATATGAGCGAGGATGAATTCACTTCTCTCATTGACTTCCTTCACAATATCAGGAAAATCTGGGTGGAGGGGGATGAGATGGGAAGAAAGGGGTCCTCCCTGACGTATTTCATTGAAAATATCTCAATGATACCCAGCGAAAAAACCTATAAGGTAATAGATGTGATGAACAGGAAGTTCATTGGTACGCTTGATGAAAGATACGTTGTTAACGAAATTGAACCTGGAAGCTATTTTGTCATGAAGGGAGCCACCTGGAGAACCAGAATGGTCGAAAAGGAAAGGATTCTTGTGGAACCCTATGCAACGGCCGCAATTGCACCAAAATGGACAGGGGAGGACATACCTGTTCCTCAGGTGGTGGCGGAGATGGTATCCTCTTTAAGGAGTGGAAAAGAATTCCAGGTCACGGTTGACGATTTTGGTAGAAATGCGCTGAGGGAATGGCATTCAGGGATTCTCGGCAGATCAACCAGACCAATGATTGAAACAAGAAATGGAGAAATAATAATGCAGATTCTTCTCGGCACGAAGGGAAATTTTGCGCTTGCAGAGATAATGTCAGGAATGCTGTCAATGATAACCGGCGAAAGCATTGAAATGGATTATTCTCCCTACAGCATCTACTTCAGAACAACCAGGAACATGGGCGCAAAGGAAATACTTGGCGTGGTAAAAAGCGTTGATCCAGACAGGCTTGAATCTTATGTTGAGGGTCTGTGCAGACGTTCTAGATTTTTCTCGTCGGTATTCCTTTACGAGGCGAGGAAATTTGGAATCATATCCAATGACGCAGAGATTGGCAGGATCAGATTCGAGAAGATCGTCGATTCCTATTTTGGGACTCCTGTTTTTAAAGATTCTGTCAGCAAACTGATATGGGATTATATGGATCTGGATGCGGTTTCTTCTTTTCTCATTAAACTGAGGGCAGGTCAGATGGAATTCACCCTTAACGACAACATTACAGAAACATCAAGGGCCTTTCTTACCCACTATTCTGAAAGAGTTCTGCCCCTGAAACCGACCAAGACAATCCTTGATTCCATCAGAAGAAGAATAATGAATGAAGAAACCACCCTTGTTTGCACCAGATGCGGTAATGTTCGCACCATGAAGGTCAGGGATATCGACAGCATCAAATGCCCAGTCTGCGGAAGCAGTCTTGTTGCTGCCTTATCAGACTTCGAGAGAGACGTTTTGAGGAAGCCTGGAAGTATGGAAGACCGGCTTGTGAGCAGACGTCTATATAAAAATGCCCATCTCGTAAGAGAAAGAGGTATACTTGCTGTTATGGCGCTTGCTGCCCATGGAATAGGTCCTGAAACAGCATCTAGACTACTGGAGGTTTCTTACCAGAATGAGGATGATTTTATTAGAGCCATACTTAATGCGGAGATGGAGTATGCTAAAAACAAGAGGTTCTGGGACTAACTGCCACTTTCGCCTGCATGAATGGACTTGAGTGCAGACAGAGCTTCTCTGACGTGATTCTTCGCATTCAACTGCGATTCATACACGTGCCTGATCTTTCCCCCTCTGTCTATGACGAATGTAACTCTGGGTTTGATAATGAAACCATGAAGACCATACATCTTTCCTATTTTGTAATCCGGATCACTAACCAGATCAAACGGCAGAGAATAGTGGTCTCTGAATTTCTTGTGGGAATCAAGAGAGTCCGTGCTGACGCCGATCACAACTGCACCAGCCTTCTGAATATCTTCCCAGTTGTCCCTGAAGCTGCATGCCTCAGCTGTGCAACCTGGAGTGGAGTCCTTCGGATAAAAGTACAGGACAACTTCTGAAGATTTAAGCAAGTCATAAAGTCTAACATTTGTTCCCTTGTCAGTCTTGCCCTCAAAATCAGGGGCATCGGAACCTACTTCCAGAGTCATGTTAACATCAACCCGTGGTCATTTCACGCAGTTATTTATAATTACTTTTTTTTATGATTTATTCTAATATAAATTCAAATATTCCAAAAAAATTCAAGGGGGAACTATGACGGATTATCCGGGTTGAAGCATATATCCCATGAATCAGAACTAGATCCCAACTCTGCATACTATTTTATCTACAGGTGTTTCCATGTACATCTGAATGGTTCCAAGACAGCAGAAGATCATGGAATTTTTTAGCCGGTATATCATGAAAAATCTCACCGTACCAATAGTTGTTGAGGGCAGAAATGATATCAGGAGCCTCCGATCAATGAATTTTAAGGGTACAATCATTCAGATAAACCAGGGAAAGACCTTGGTGGCGGTGGCGGAGGAAATTTCGTCGAGATACAGAGAGGTGATCATTTTAACCGATTTTGACAAAAAGGGTATGGAACTTTGCTCCAGACTCGTCATGATCCTCAATGGACATGGGACAAAGGTCGATTCTGAATTCAGTAGATATATCAGGAGAAATCTCCAAATCAATACAGTTGAGGAGATACCCGCTGCAATAAGGAAAATTAATTCTACCACCTCTTGAAAAAAGTGATTCCTCCTACCAAGATACGATATTTGTGTGGTCTTTATGATCGCTACCGCTGGGATGTAGCAGTCAGCATGTTAGCAAAATTATGACACCTGAAAGGAATGTCTTAAGATCAAATTTTTTATTTATATCACTGCTTGAATAGCTTTCTTGGAAAAGAATAATTTACATGGCCATTATCACATTCCATGGTTTCCAGTTTCAAGATCACGTTCATTGGGACAGGTGGATCATGGCCTGTACCTGGCAGGGCAATGCCCTGTATAGTACTTCAATCGGATGACGTAACCAATCTTCTGGACTGCGGTGAAGGATCACAGAAAAGGATTATGGAGAGCAAGATTTCGTTTATGCAGATAGATAACATATTTCTTACCCACTTCCATGGAGATCACTTTCTCGGAATCATTGGCCTTATCCAGAGCATGTCCTTTAATGGACGGGAAAAACCACTTCACATTTATGGACCTATAATGGCAAGAAACATATTACAAAATGCACTGAGTGTCGGTTATTATACACTTTCGTTCGATATATTCGTCCATGAACTTCTACCGGATCAGGTTGTCCAGTTCGATGACTTCAAGGTCAGAACTCTGAAGAATGATCATCCTGTGCCAGCCCTTTCCTATTCTTTCGAAGAGAACGATCTGGTCAAGATTGACAGAAAGAAGGTTGATTCACTGAATATACCCGACAGGAGAATTGAGGAGATAAGGGATAAGGGTTTTGCAGAGATAGACGGTAAGGTCATCACTCTGGACATGATTGCAGCAGGACTCAAGAAGGGGAGAAAAGTCGTCTATTCTGGTGATACAAGACCCATGGAGTCGATGAAGACCTTTGCATATGGAGCCGACGTCCTGATCCACGAAACCACTACAGATTCACAATACGAACCCAAGGTGAACGAATTCGGACATACGTCCTCCAGACAGGCTGCACTCATTGCTTCCGATGCGAAAGTGAAGAGGTTCTACCTTTTCCATTACAGCCCCAGAATTCCGGATCCAAAGGATCTTCTGGTCGAGGCCAAGGGAATTTTTAAGGATTCCTACCTCAGTAGAGAGTTCCTTGAATACGATGTCCCTAAAAGAACTGACCTGATGCCGCTGGGAAGCGCTACTTCACAAGAATAAGCGCCTGTGTTTCCGCCGGAAATAACTTTATCTCGCCGATCTCTGTCTTCAGAGTTACCCCATCACTGGTGTCAAGGATTACCTCCCTTCCTGGATAAGCTTCTACTGATGCGAGCTTTTTAAGGAGATCTCTGTCTTCAAAGACCACACGGGAAACTTTATAATTGCCTGTCTGCAATAGAGACGCGCTTATTCCCGGAACTCTTTCCACAGGATTTGTGGGATTTCCATGTGGGCATGTGGAGGGACGCCCGAGATTCTTAAAAAGTGTTTCTCCCTTTTCCCCGTAGAAGAGATGCTCAAGTTCCATAACGGACACATGTGAATCCTCCCATGGGACCTCAAGGAAGCGATACGCAAACACCTCGGAAACTCTGTGCATCCTGACCAGAGGAACGGTCATCTTTTTGCCAGACGGTGTGAATAAAATGGATCTCCCCTCCCTGTTCAACAAACCTTCCTCCACCAGTGCGGATATATACTGGGAAGCCGTGGCTGCAGTTATTCCAAGTCTTGAAGCTATATCTCTCTCTGATGCACTCTCAAATGATTCCAGAAATTCCCAGGTGACCAGCAGATAGTCTTCTTTGTTTCTCAACCTTACCTTATTTAAAACCGGAAAATTAAGTTTGCCCAGAGTTCTTGCCATTTACCTGAATGCCCCTGCTTCCCTGATAGTTGCCCGATCTGTTTCCATAGTCCCTGCTAGAGGAGGATTCCATCCTCAGGAAAACTATCTGTGCTATTCTTGATCCGGGGGAAATTGAAAATTTTTCACTGGAGGAATTGAAGAATGACAGCGTGAGATTTCCCTGAAAACCAGCATCTATAAATCCGAATGATCCGATTATCCCCTTCCTGGCCATTGAGGACCTAATCCACATCTGGGCGCAGATATCTGAGGGCATTGACAAGAACTCCCTGGTGCTTACAAGGAAATGCGTCAACGGCGGAACTTCAGTTTCATTAGAGTAATCTGTAGAACCCATCCTGATCACGTCCACGGTAAGATCATACCCGTTGGGTGTTACGTTATTTGGATTGAATTCCGAAGAAATCAGGATCCCCCTAGAACATAGTTGTTCTATTTCTGAATCATTGATCACTGCCATTGCTCAGTGATGCACCGTGAGATTTAATCCTTACTGGAAAGGCTGAAAACAGCCAGTAAAGAAGTAGCGAGACCAGAAATGATACAAAATAGCTGATATCGACACCTCCGAGAATGTAAGATATTGGCATTTCGCTAATTATTGAACCGGGATTCATGAACGGAACCGACACAGCGATGCCAAGAACGTATGAAGCTACCCCCCTTATATTGAATCCGTGATTGTTTGTCCCCTTGCCGTAAGCAAATCGAACAATGAAGAAGTCAGCTATCATTACTCCAAGCCACGGAGTTATCCAGTAATCAAGAAGGTAAAGGAAGTCCTCATACAGGAGATAAAAAGATCTGTACCCGATAATTGAAAGCATGATAGAAATTCCCATAACAATAATCAGTGCCCATATCCTTTTCAATCTGATTCCCACTGTCCTCATTGACAGGGAATTCGAGTACAGATTCAGGGCATTGGCAGAAAGACCTCCCATCACAATAGCGAGCAAACCAATCACCGCATAGCTCCCAAGCAATTTTTCTATTGGATCAGAAGGTATTGTAGCAGAGGTTATGCCAGTGACAACAGCCACGAGGAATCCCACGGTTTCTACCCAGAATGAAGCGGTTACTGAACCTGCAAAAGAGTAAGCGAAGACTCTGAAACTACTGCCAGAAGAAGGTATATATCTTGAATAGTCTGCTGCATACGGGCCCCAGCTCATGATATACGAGAAAGACAGCGCAACCACAACGGCGGAGTCGAGTACAGAATATGACGCAGTGGAAAGTCCTGATGAAATAAACCCACCATTCCCTAATGCCTCATATGACATGTAAACAAACAGAAGGCCAAGTATTATGGACATGTATCTCTCGAACCTCTGGACTATGTTGTGTCCCAGCAGTGCCAGAATGAAGACCACTGTCGATATTATGAGAATAGACACATAGTAATAATTTCCAGTCCTCAGTATGGCTGTCAGTGCATATGAGGCAATTATTGTGTTAAATGTAAGCCAGCCGATTGTATTTCCCCACTGAAGACCGGACATGACTTTAATTCCGTTTTTCCCAAAAGCTCTTGTGCCTGTGATCATCTGAGGCTGCGCCGTGACCTTCCCGGTGACGCTCATCAGAGACAGCATCATCCCACCAAGAATATTTCCAATCAGCGCTGAAATCACATACTCATAGAGAGGAATACTGAAACTTGCAAATAGAAAACCAAGGGCCAGATCACCAATTGTGAGATTCGATGCAAACCATAAGAAGAACAGGCTGGATTCCTTTCCTTTTCTTTCCTCCTCAGGTATCTTCTCCACCCCATGCCTTTCCATGTGTTTTTCAGCAAAGTTACCGAACATATGTTCGCCACGCGTGAATCCAGTATTTATGGGATTTAAATAAACGTTGTGCTGGTAGCAAAAACCTTTTTCTCTTTGCCATTGTCTCTAATTTCGGAGTGGATTGAATCTATTTATGACATAATTTCCCGTAACTTTTTGACGTTTTTTATCAGGCGGGAGAATCTCTCAAAATCAAGCTGTTGCTTGGCATCGGAAAGAGCCTTATCCGGGTTGTTGTGAACCTCTATTTCAAGCATATCTGCGCCTGCAGCGACTGCAGCCATTGCTAGCGATTCAACGTATTCCCTGTTTCCTGCTGGATGGCTGGGATCAACACATATAGGCAGATGTGATCTTTCCATTAGAACTGGTATCGCACCGCTGTCCATAGTAAATCTAGTACCGTCCTCAAACCCCCTCACACCCCGGTAGCACATGACGACGTTTCCATTGCCGCCTGAAAGAATATACTCCGCAGAATTTAGCCATTCGGATATGGTGTTTCCCATGCCATTTTTCAGCAGTACCGGGACCTCCCTTTGACCGAGAAACTTGAGAAGGGAAAAATTCTGTGAATTTCTTGAACCGACTTGAAGCATGTCGATGCTACCGTCAAAGTGAATATAATCTGAAATATCCATAATTTCGGAGACTGTGGGGAGTCCTGTTGCTTCGCCAACTTTCTTCATTATTCTTACACCCTCCTTACCGAGCCCCTGGAAGGTATATGGAGTGGTTCTCGGCTTGAATGCACCGCCCCTCAGCATGTCCGCGCCCAGCTTTTTTACATTTTCCCCAATTTCCATGAGCTGATCTTCAGATTCCACAGCACATGGGCCTGCCGCGATCACCAGTCTTCCTTTTCCTATCCTGACGTCCCCCACTTGTACATGGGTTGGTTCCTGCTTCACCTTTCTTGAATGTAAACCACCGTTTAGGATCAGTGCATCTGTGATCGATCCAAATTCATCATCCTCCGCAGACGATTCAGTTATGAAAATTTTCTTTCCATAGAGCGTCACCTCCCTGAAAGTCATTGATGAACCCATAAGAGTATCCTTCACGGAAGATTCATTTGATGTACTATTTGGGAGCACTATCAAAGATTTCACCCCGCAGTTCTTCAATCGCCTGCTTCATCGTTTCAAGCACCGTGACAGAGAATGGATTCAGTCTTATTGTGTCGAGAAGAGTTGTGAGACTCTGAGAACTGGAGATATTGGAAACTTCTTCCAATTTGATTCTGGATCTGGTTTTCAGCTCAGTTTCTGTTGTAATCCTTGAAGACAGCATTGAAATTAGATAAGGAATAACCTGAAGCTCCACCATCAACCTGTCATGATCTTCCGACTTTACAGGCAGTACTTTGAAACCAGGAAACAACCCAGATATCGTTTCCATGGATCCTTGAATTGATATATCTGTAATGAACAGGACATTTCTTAGTCTCTCTTCCCCTACGGAAAGAGGGCCGAAAAGGGGATGTATGCTTATTATGCTTCCTGCATACTTTTTAAAAGGGAGTTTAGTGGATGACAATTCTACTATTTTATGTGAAGAAGAGTAAGCTTCTATCATCTCCATGGCCACACCTGCAGGAACAGCCAGAAAAGCAAGATCTGATTCTTCCATTCTCATCCTTAACATGCTCGCGTTCTGTAAATCTACCCCTGTGACCGTGTATCCGAGATTCCTGAAGAGATTGAAGAGAGTTACTCCAATCCTGCCTGAAGATCCCACTATCACTATCTTCATTCAAACGCACTCCATGTGAATTCTTTTGAATGAGCTTGTTCCAACTATTTCATTCAGGGTCAATTTTTTTCCATCTCTGTTGATAACCTCCAAACTGAAGCTACGCTCGCCGCGCCTGATCTTTACCTTCAGATCAAAGTAATCAGCGTTGCCATTTATTATGTGTGACCCCCTTGAAATAGCAGCCCTCACAAATGGGTGATTTTCCTCGCATGTATGATACAGTTCGTCACCTGGAGAACATATTACCTGACCACAAGCATATTCGATATCTTCATGCACAATTGCATTGAACGAATCATCTTCGATTCTAGTGATCTGCGCTTTAACGGTAAGCTCAAACAGCAGATTGATGAAGGCAAGTTCGTCACCGGACAATTCCCCTATCTCGTTTAGAACCTCCAACTCACGCACCCTGTCTCTAACCGAAAGTCCCCTAGACAGCTTTTCCTTAGAAATCAGTTCCGCCAATCTCATTCTTTCCCTAAAGATAGATATAAAATCCAGCGTGTTCAAAAGGAGATCTGCCCTCAGTGATTCCAGGTTGTTTACCCTACTACCCTCACCTATAAAATAAACCACTTCTTTTAATGTTCACCGTGCGTGATATTGTCTAGCAATATAAATTTTACTTAGAACATGATGACAGGCTCACTAACACAAAATCTTCCATA
>JAJYZU010000031.1 GCA_021799755.1 Thermoplasmata archaeon | reverse complement strand
AAGCATGGATAGTTATGGTAATTTCTGAAGAAAGCAACAAGTTGGCGAAATACCTCATAATATCAGACATACCGAGAAGCGTTGCGTACACCCTGGTATACATAAGGGACAAGGGCGAGATCACGAGTGTTGAAATAGAGAGGGAAACAAGCCTGAGGCAGCCCGAGGTATCAATTGCTATGCAATGGCTGAGGAGAAAAGGCTGGATCAATAAGCGTAACATGAAGAAGGAGGGAAAGGGAAGACCCATTCATGGATACAAACTCTCTAAAACATTCAACGAGATACTTGAGGAAATCATACAGGATCTGAGCAACAAGATAGGCGAGATAAACCAGACCATTGCGGAGCTCAAGAGCTATCAGAAGCAGTAGATTCTCTGTTGAAAAATTTCTCTAAAAAATTATTTTATTGTTTTCTGTTGAAATTCACTACCTCAATATTAGATTCCCTGCCCAGCAGCAGTGTGTTGGCAAGGTTTGTGAATATTCCAACCTCAACAACCCCCGGGATCATCTTTATGTTCTGTTCCATGTGAATGGGATTCGTTATTATTCCGAAGTGGCAGTCCAGTATGAGGTTCCCGTTGTCAGTGTAAAAATTCCCGTCGTCTCTGAACCTGCATATTCCTCCCAGCCTTTCCAGGTTGTAACGGGTATTCTGAGAAAGAAATGGATTGACCTCAACGGGAATTCCGAAATTCCCTATACCCTCGGGATGCAGCTTTGTGCTGTCCGCAATAATGATGACCTTCCTGCTGTTGTATGCAACGATTTTCTCCCTGAAAAGGGCACCTCCACCGCCCTTGATCATGTTCCCGTTGGCATCTATCTCATCTGCCCCGTCAACATCAACATCAATTTTCGATATGTTGTCGAAAACCTGTATCCCCAAGGATTTGGCCATCTGTTCAGTATTCCTGGACGTTGCCACGCATCGCACCGAAAGGCCCTGTCCAATTTCCTCTGCAAGCCTTTCTATGAAGAACTTCACAGTGGTCCCTGTTCCGAGTCCGACCACGTCACCCTCTTTCACATAACTGAGTGCTGCATATGCTGAATTCATCTTTTCCATTTCTGTGTTCATGTGATAGTATATTTTTCATTTGGATTTAACAATAGTTATTCATGCCTGTCACTTCAGTAACTGTGTTCATTATGAACTCCCCAGCCTCAGGTATTGAATTATGAGAGATAACACGAAACGAATGACGAAATTTTATTAGAACAAGAATCATAAATCATGAGTCTTGATCGCGATCGAAAATCTTACCAAAAAATTCGATAACGGGTCTGTTGCAGTCGACAGCATTAACCTGGATATACGGGATGGTGAAATTATGGGTTTTGCTGGACTGAACGGGGCTGGAAAAACTACAACTATCAGGATAATTGCCGGACTCACAAGACCTACAGCTGGACGTGTTCTTATTGACGGGCATGACATCGTAACAGAAAAGGTGGCAGCGTCATCAGCCATAGGAATGGTTCCGGAATTCACGTTCTTCGACAGGCAGTCAAATCCCATCCAGCTACTCACGTACTTTGCCGGATTCTATGGCATTGGAAAGAGGACTGCATTTAACAGAATAGAAGAACTGTTGAAGCAATTTTCGCTCTACAGTAATCGTTTTGAGAAACTGGGGAATTTCTCCCAGGGTATGCTGAAAAGGTTTTCCATAGTGGCATCTCTCCTGAACGATCCAAAGAATCTGGTTCTGGATGAAGTACTGAACGGCCTGGATCCTGACGGAATAAGGATACTCAGATCCATGCTCAGAGACATGAGAATGCAGGGTAAATCAATCTTTCTGTCAACACACATACTCACGGAACTTGAGGGAATTGCCGACAGGATCGCAATAATACATAGGGGCAGGATCGCAAAGGTGATAGATACACGCGAGATTTTTGATGTGAAGGGCAAAAAGATCATTATTAGAATTGAAAATCCTGACGAAAGGATCGATCAGATACTTGGAAAGTTTGGGATTGTAGAACGGAACGGCAAAAACTTTGTCTTAAACAACACTTCAACAGAGATATCCATTTTAAACAGTGAACTTACAACAATGGGGTACAGGATATCAGAACTCAGGAATGAGGGAAGGAGCCTGGAGGATCTGTTTTTCAAGCTGGTGAACGAATGAAACACTATGTTAAGCAGGAAGTCAGAAGAGCACTGCGTTCGAGATTGTTGTACGTAGTTATTCTGGTTTTCGCACTTCTTGGATTAATGATTGGGGCGGAAGCGCTTTACAACGTGCATTCTTCAGAGCCATCAATGAAAAATGTTAACGCCTATGGCACATATTTTTATAGGAACGGAACTTACTTCATCGACAGTTACTTCATGTGGAGTTCAGGAAAGCCGGTGTCAGCCAGTTATCTGTCACTCACTTTTTTAAACGCACCACAATATGCATTTAGTCTGTACAACAATTCTGCATTTTCCGGCTTCGTTAACACCACATTCAAAGCATCTTCTGAATCCATAAGTAAACCGGTATTAAGCTTGTCTGCTGATTATTCATTCATCTGTGATAATTCTTCTATTTCTGGAAACGTTTTTTTCTATAACTCAACTGATCCGGGATACTATGGGATCCTTGCGCAGAGATTCAGCTCCTCGTATGTAAATGACAATTATGTCGAGTTTTCGTCGGTCGTTCTGCTTGAGCCAGGCAAAGAGTTTGTACCTCTGAAGTTATATTTGCTCTCCTCATTTTCATCAAACAGCAATTATACGTACATTACGACCGTTCACACCCGGATATCCACAGTTGACGTGTCCCCATATATTCTCTACCACAATGATTCAGGACAGGTTCAATTCTCGTACTATAATTACAAATACACGTCAGAAAACAGTTCCGGATCCACTTCGGTTTCCAGCATTTATTACGGTCCGCAAAATCTCGCTGTGACTGCTCCAGGTCCATTGATGATGTTATCTGTTCTTCTTGATGGATTCTCCGTCATCTATCTTATGATAATCCCAGTCATGGCAATAGTTGTCGGCTACAGCCTGTTTGGATCACAGAAGGGTGAGGGTATACTGGATTCAGTCCTTGTGAGGCCGGTTACCCGGACCCAGATAATCACCGTACGATATTTGATCTCATCACTCTTCCTGACGGTGGCTGTAATTTCAATGGCGGTTCTGATCTATCTTACCCCGCTTGTAATGGAGGACGCTAATTTTCCATTAGGCACATTATCTATAATAGCGATAGGGCTTCTTGCGGAGAGCCTTGCATTTTTAACAATCACCTTTCTGATATCTGTTCTGAGCCAAAAATCTGACAGGATAATATTTACGAGTCTGCTTATCTTTGTCGTTTTATCAATAGCAGTACCGCTCCTGATGGCTATTGTATATTCAAACAACATGCTTGGATCCTACACAGCCAACGTTTATGATTTGGTTTCTTTTGTCAATCCATCAAGCCTGACAGTTGATGTACTGAGTGGGTCAAGCAACCTTATGAGTATCATCATCGCGAGACCATACTCCTTTTCCGCTTTGTATAGGACAGCAACCGCTCCGGTTGTGCTGTCATGGATTATTCTTCCGCTTTTGTATGCAATTTCTAGATGGAATCAAAAGGACTGAACATCTTTAAACGAGAAGTATATTTAGTATCCATGGAGAGCAAAAGCTGGAGAGAATCATTCACGCAACTGGAGAGAATGGTGTTGCCAGGAGACACCAACATTTTCAACAATCTTTACGGCGGTCATCTTATGGAATGGATCGACAACGTTGCATCGATAGTCGCTATCAAACATTCAAGGAGAAATTCCGTTACTGGGAGCATCGACAGTCTGTTCTTTCTCTCGCCAATATCCATGGGGGACATTGTTCATATGACAGGAAGACTGAATTTCGTCACCAGGGAGACTATGGAGGTGGAGATCAATGTCTTTTCCGAAAACGGTCTGACCGGAGAAAAGAAATTCACCACCAATGCATTTGTCACTTATGTGGCAATAGGCTTAGATGGCAGGCCGTCTGAAGTGCCAGGCTTGATTCTCGAAACTGATGACGACAGAAGGCGCTGGGAGGAGGGAAAAGTGAGGAACGATCATAGAAAGGAGATGCTGAAGGAGATAAAATCCAGCATTCCAAAGATTCCAGACAGATCCACTCAAGCCTGATTCTAAAATATAAACTTCTCCTCGATTTTCATTTTTCAATCCATTCCTGGCTGAAAGGAGTTTTATATAACTAATACCGATATTGGCATAATGGTATTTAGTTTAATAAATGTAATTGGTTACACTGTAACGAATACGCAACAGATTTCATCCATACTTTCCAGGATAGACGAGATTGTGATATCTGTCTCAGCCGTTATCATAGCCTTACTGTGGATACCGATTGCAATGAACTTCTTCAGCGACGATGAGGAAAAGCGATATTCTGCAAAGGTTAAGATGAAGAATGCCACAATCGGAACGATAATCTACATTCTGGCTGTTTCCGGCACCCTTTATTCAATTTTCCTTTACGTGGCCACTGGTGCGTGAGTGCTTACGGATGGTTGACGTACAGTCTGTAATTGCAGGGATAATATCATTTTTCAACGGTGCGTACATAGTTTCCTTGTCGCTTTTCTGGTACGTTGCTGTGCACTATGGGCTTGATCCAAAGTATTCGTATGTTTTAATGGAGAATCCAGGTTCTGGTTTCAACAACCTTTACTTATATCTGCTCAACAGCATATATGTGGAGGTTGGAGGCATCCTCATTGTAATATTTTCCCTTTATCTCCTGGTATCCAACTCACTTTATAATCCCACATCTCCGATGTACGGCCTTCTGAGATATTTTATAGTATTCTGTTTTGTGTTTTTTTCTGTAGACTTCTGCAGGCTTATTCTGGAAGCATCATCACTTCCCTACATATTGGTATGGAATTCACAGGGAGGGAAATGGTATGATCTGCTAAGTGTGCTTAACGTAAAAGGTGAAATAACATCAATTTCCGCCAGCAATGCCATTGTCGAATTCTTTCTCCTTTCTGCTCTTTTCATATCCACAGTATCTCTTATGGGGATGCTTGAATTGAGGCAGGCCATCATCTTATTTCTAATACTGACTCTGCCGGTTTTCAGCCTAATGATGGGATCAAAGCGAACTGAAAAGTTCTCTCATCTGATGTGGAAAACGTTCATCGAACTTTCGATAATGCCATTTTTCGTGCTGCTGGTATTAAAACTCATATCTTTCTTTCCCTCTGATTTTCTTCTCCAGGTTGGGTTGTTGTTTCTCGCTTCCGCGATGCCCATACTGATAATGTCAAACTCCAGGATATTCCAATCCTCAATGCTGAGTTCACTATTTGAAGGAATCAATGCGGGGGAAGTGGCCGGAAAAGTGGCATCAGTGTCAGGTTCCGTCATGAATTTTGCAGAAAATCCTGGTTTTTCATCATTTGGAACGATGTCTGGCATCATGAATAAAAACCATGTAAAAGGGGCATACGGTCCGATAAATGATTACAGGCTGGGTGCAAACCGCCTTGACTGGCACGAGATATATTCAGATGAAATGAAGTTCAGGAGAGATGCATACTGATGGAAAAGAGCCAGGAATTCATTCCAAACGTTCTCAATTACAGGCACATGCTATTTGGACTGAGCTATGAATCGATTGTGGGAATTCTGATGGTTTTTGCAATATCCTCTGTCATCTCAAGATTCAGCCTCGTAGCATCAGCATTCATTATGATTGTGGCGCTTCCTGTTCTGGTGATCATTGGTCGAAGGGAGGATTCCATGACAGCTATTCTGTCAGAACTGTCATACAGGATCAGGAAGAAACAGAAAAGAGTCATAATAAATGAAAACATCGGCAAGGAGGAATTCATTTACATAAGCAATGCAAATCATCTTGCTTCGCTTTTCATCATATCAGGATCAAATCTTCACAGCAGGTCCCTGGCTGAGATAAATAGCGTCTACACGAGAATGTCTCGAGCTTTAAACCAGATTGTAAGCGATCTAACCGTGGTATTGATTCCAGCCGAAAAGCAGCAGCGAGTCCTGATTCAGGATTCTGGTCATGATACAGATATTGAAGGGGAATACGTTTCACTGGTGAATTATGCACTTTCCGGGGTTTATTACCACAGTATTTACATATTTCTCAAGAGAAAGAGGAATATATATAATCTTGAATCTGACCTGTCATCCCTTGGAGAGGAGACAAAATCATTCATGAACAACCTGGCTGGAGTTGGTTTCAGCTGCAGGAATCCTGCAGAAAACGAAATGAGAGAAATTCTGGAGTTTATAGACTGAGCTGGCGTGATTATGGAAAAAAGCAGATCCTCCTTTGAAACAGACAGCAAATTGACTATTAGAAAAAGATTCTTCACAAGAAGACACTATTTCAAGGGAAAGAGGTATTACGCGGTGCTGATCCTTGACAACATCAACGGATCAAACTATGAAATGGTACATAACCTTCTGGACTCTGCAGATTTTCCTGTTGCAGCAAGAGTGGACATCAATCCTATCCGGAAGGAAAATTCAGAGAAGATGATTAAGAGAATGCTTGCGGACAGGATTTCGGAATCCAGGATTTCAAGCAGCAGTGACAGAGGAAAAACATCGGTTCTTAATGAGCATATCAAGGCTCTTAAATACCTGTCAGAAAAATCAAGCGTCGAAGGAAATTCAATATTTTTCTGCAAGATTGTTTTTTATCTGATATCCGATCATCCGGTGAGCCTGAATTCCTTAATTCAGAGACTCACAAGATCACTTGAAATGATAGGCATAGACACTCATCCTGAGCATTTCGGACCAATCGGCAGAATAAGTTGCTATTCAAACCCCTTGAAATCCATGAAGGGGAATTACATCATTGACAGCGAAAATGTGTCAAGACTTCTGCCGTTGTATGGAGAATCCGGCAGTTCGGATTCAGGACCGCTGATAGGAATAGACAGTGATAACGAGAAACCTGTGTTCCTGGATCTGTTTTCGGGAAATTCATACAACATCTGTATAATGGGTGAAACAGGGTCCGGGAAGTCATTTTTTTCAAAGATATTGATGGCAAGAAGTCTGATCACGGGGTACGTGGACGATCTCCTTATCTTAGATCCACTGGAGGAGTACAATTGCGAGACATTCGGGGGTCTGTGCAAAATACTTCAAATCAACGAACCCGGAGCTGAACCGATAACAGATGAGATCAATAACAGTCTGGGGAACTCTGAGAACCTGAGACGAACCTTAATCGTGAGAACCATCTCGCTTTCCAGCATCAGCGAAGAGACTCTTACAAAAACCATAACAGATGCTATATCTTTGTTCATCAGCGGACAGCAGAAGAGAAGGAGAGCGGTCCTGATAGACGAGATTCACACGTTTTTTCACAACACTCAACTTCTTCAATACTTCGACCATCTTTATCGAAGTTCGAGGCATCATAACACCGCAGTGGTAAGTCTTAGCCAGAACATCGATGATTATCTCAAACATCCCGAGGGCAAGTCAATCATTAACAACAGCAGCAGCATTTTTGTATTCAGGAACAGGGATTTCGTCAGGAATTCCATTGGATTGATAACAGAGAACAGATTCCAGAATTTCAGGACAGACTCACTTCTGGGGGGAAAATCCGATCCTTACTCTGAATGTTATTATTACACGAAAAAAGAGCTGAGGAAGATCAGGGTTATATGCACAACAGGAGAGGTTGAAAGGACCAGTGCCCGTTAGTGGCTTTCTGCCCTGTCCTGTTCATGGGTGAGCAGCAACAGCAAGAGTCCGAAAACAACAAGAGGGACCACATAGGAATAGAGTCCGATATCCGTCCACGTTCCGTATAATATAGACCATGAAAGGTAAAAGACCGCGCCAACGACAAACAGAAGAAGCCCGAAAAACCTGTAAATATTTCTGGCAGTGATGATGGAGGCAAAGCCGGAAATCTTTCCCTTCTGTTTTTGATAAGGCCTCATTTCCGTGTTGTTAGTAATCTTAGGTTGATCTGCAGTCATTAGAACCAGACTGGTGATGCCCTATTTATAATTAATTGTTATGTATGCAGGATCTGGTCATCATCCATTGAATACATGAATCCTGGCATGAATTCACACATGCCGTACGATCCGAAACTGACAAAGAAACGCAGGGCAGTCAATTATAATTTCGCAGTGAATATTTATGTACGTCGGTGCTATATGGTCTAATAATGCGCGATCCCGCTGAATCATATTTTAAATGTACAAACAGGGAGAGAGCTATTTTTGAAGCCGGGATAAAGCTGGGAACCATATATCACCAGTACGTTGGAGTACCAATAAACCTCAGCAATCTTGAATCGCTTGAAAATGCAATCAAGGACAGTGTCATGGTTCAGCCGTTTGTTGAGAGTGCCTCGGTCAAGATAGATCCAGAAATGGTAAAGAAGAGGCAGGGTGTCTACAAGTACATCACACTTTCCGGGGAGATGCTGACAGTCTCAGTTGTGATAAAATACAAGGACGAAAGCGTCGAAGCCAGGTTGAACTATATTGAAGAGATGGACTATCCTTTAATGTATCTTGGAGGTAAGAACGAATAATGGCAGTTAAGGTTGGAATCACCGGCCCGGTAGGATCAATAAAATCTGAAGTACTGAAAAAGATCATCGAGATGCTTGAGCACGACGGTGCAAAGGTGCAGGGCCTTCTTGTGGGAGAAACAATGAAAAATGGCAAGCTCTCAGGGTACACCCTGTATGATCTCTTCACCAAGAAGAAAATCACATTTTCGGATGTATCAATAGCTTCGAGGGTGAAGATAGACAAGATAGGTGTCGACACGAGACTGCTTGAGGAGTTTCTTGTTCCAAGTCTTGAGAAAGCAAGGGAGAATGCAGACTACATAGTTATAGACGAAATAGGAAAATTGGAGAATACCACCAAGGTGGTTCAGAAGGAGATCGAGGATACGCTGAACTCCGACAAGCCTCTGATAGTGACACTCCACAAGAAATCCCGCAACCCCGTGCTTCAGGAAATAAGAAGCCTTGAGGGCGTACGGGTGTTCGACCTCACGCCAATAAACAGGAATATACTCCCCTTCAAGGTGCTGAAAGTGCTGCGCGGGGAAGAAGGAGTCATTTGATCATAAGGGAAGGAGATATCAAGTTTTACGCCGGTTCAGAGAATATCGGCCCCGGCCCAGGAAGAAGGTCTGCTGGATTCTACAACACTTCACAGGAACTCAACAGGAATATCACTGAGTGCTTTCTGAGCAGTATAAAACCGTCAAACGTTCTGGATGGGTTTGGAGGCACAGGAGTAAGAGGTATAAGGATTCAGAAGGAACTGGGAATTGATGTGACAATAGCCGAGCCGAATCCAAAATCCATGGAAATAATAAGGGATAACTGCAGGATGAACGAGGTTCAACCGGATCTCTTCGAAGGCAGGTTCGAGGCTGCAGTGACTCAAGACCTATATGATTACATGGATATAGATCCCTATGGAACTCCGATACCATTCATCTTCCCTGCCCTCTCGTATGTCAGGAATCATGGGTACAT
This sequence comes from Thermoplasmata archaeon, assembly GCA_021799755.1. Next base: position 754 of record JAJYZU010000031.1, on the reverse strand, counting down.
CGGAATCACCGCGACTGACCTGACAGGTCTTACCGGATCCGCACCGCAGAAGACGCTTCGGAGATATCAGGCAAGTATACAGTGTGATTCATTCAAACATGAGATGGGAATCAGGCTGCTGATATCAACCATTATAAGGTACGCAGCTTCAGTGGATATTGCGGCGTATCCAGTCATGTCACTCTGGCACTCCCACTATTACAGGGTTTTCTTCAGGGTGGATCATGGTTCGAGCAGGGCAGACCAACTTATGGAGAGGATCGGGATCATCGATAAGTACACCGACCTGACAGGATCAGCACCCAATAATGTTGAGGGACCGGTTTGGAGGGGGAACCTCCAGGATTCTAAGATCATGGACGGGATAAGGAAGCCAGGATCAATAGTGAATGATAAGGCTGTAAACAGGTATCTGGAACTGTTCAGGAACGACGATCTCCAGTTTCTTTTTATTGATCTCGCTCTTGAATCACAGCACAGGAAGCGTGACATACCGCAGCTCTCGGGGGTTATGAAGAAGCTTTCTGAGAGCGGAATATCAAACGGAAGAACACAGTTCTCGTACCGCGGTATAAAGACTTCCAACCCTTCGTCCGCGATTTCAATCATAGATGATCTGCTTGAGCTTGAATAAAATAAATATGGGCATTGTTTATCCTCTTTAAATTCAGATGAAGGAATGGATAGGAATTCTGCGTCCCGTGAACGGCGTCATGGGTATAGTGGCGACATGGATCTCAGCGTTCATAGGGGT
>JAJYZU010000030.1 GCA_021799755.1 Thermoplasmata archaeon | reverse complement strand
TCCTCAATTTCCGGAGTTGACACAAGAGGGTCATTCTGCAGTTGCTCTGATATAAGGTAATATTCGTCAAGAGACGCGTTAAGTATCAACTTCAGATAATAATTAAACCTGTCACCAGACATAGCCCTGATCGCCAGCACATACGTGCTATAGAGTCATAAGTAACTTACGTATATAACCTTAGCGAATGCTAGAGCAAGAGGGTAAGCTGATGAAACAGAACCTGTTCTGACTCGCCATGAAATTTTTCAATAGGCATGTATAGTTGCATCTTCCGCTAGAGCAAACAAATAAAGCATGACTTCATGACATTCTCAATGAAACTGATTGAGAATGATGTGAAAATTGCGAGATATCTTCAGGACACAATGATCATAAAGGAGGCTGAGTTTCTGGCGGAACTTTCCCACGGTGCAAAAGGAAAAACCTATCTTATCACCCCTTGGGAAACTTCCCAGATAATACAGAATCTGGAAGATATCTCCATATCTGAACTCGAAGGTTTTCTGTCCAGAAATGGTGATATTTTAGCAGAAATACACATAAATAATGGTGAGCACGCCGTAAGGTTACAGACCAAAGCAGACCTTGCTGATTGCCATATAAATGAAGAGCCTCCTATCGCTGTCAACGCCGAGATTCGCATAAAGGATGCTTTCGGACTGCTGCTTTACAAAAAAATAGTGTCGTTATCGAAGGATGGTAGCAATTGGGTCAGAAAGGAAGATGCCATATTTGGAATCAAGAATTCACTTATGCTCCCGGATGATTTTATCCCGCAGTCATGGATGGCGATTGTAGAAAACAATGAACCTATAGAGTCAGACAGAGTAATAGAAGATATCCAGAGAGTTTTAGGGAGAAAGTGGATATTTGTCTTTTCATCTTATGAGGATGACAAGGCCATATTGCCGTACTTCTTTTATAGCAGAAAAGGAGTAGGGTTGCCTGAAGTCACTGAAGAACGCTTAATGTCCATATTAACCAGTGAGTTTGAGGCACTTAGAAATTCGCCTGAATTCAGGATTTTCATTCTGACGAGGATACTGAAAAGCGTTATTTTTAACCTGGAGACCAAGGGAACCCGGGAACTCAGGAAGCCTCTATTTGATAACGTAAAAATACAATTGCTGATGGACGAGAATCTGGTCAGTGAGATTGATGGTAAATTTTTCATACGGGAATCTGTATCTTTGACCAATCTGGAATCATTGAGGAACAGGTATCTGGATCTTTCCAGTAAATTATCATCAGAGTGGATGAACCGCATAGTCCATCTCTGACACTTTGTACGACCACATTGAATAGTAGAGATGGCACACCCCATCTTTTGACCCGACGACCCGATGGAACCTAGTGAAAGGATCAAGATCATGGCCAATTCAAGATTATAAAGGGGACTATTCTTGTATTCATCCACGGGTAAATATATTTATGTGAAGAGCCCATATTAAATCATGTTTAATTTGAAGGGTGGAATTTCTGATTAATCCGGATTATATGGGTTCTATACAAGGTTGCCGGGAAATAAGTCCTCATTCCTACCTTGGTCCACATAAATTAGATGATGGAAGTCTGGTCATAAGGAGTTACTTTCCTCAGGCAAAAAGGGCCTGGGTCGAATTCCAGGAAACCGGCGCAAGAGAGGATATGATTTCCGATGGAAATGGTTTTTACCACTATGTTTCTAAGAATGAATTCGGGACTAGGGGATATAAACTATCGTACGAGGACGAAAGCGGATACATTGATGCAAGAGGCGATCCCTACGCCTATCCGCCGGAAATCTCGGATTTTGATTTGTATCTCTATGGGAAAGGACAGTTATACGAGAGTTACCTCACCTTCGGATCTCACCTTGCTGTCAGAGAGGGAATGAGCGGAGTTCGGTTTGTGGTCTGGGCACCGAATGCAAAATCCGTGTCAGTGGTCGGGAATTTCAACCACTGGTATGCTGGCATGAACCCCATGTTCAACGTGAAAATGTCAGGAATATGGGAAATTTTTATCCCTGGCATTACCGAGCACGAATACTACAAGTATGCCATAATGCCCAGGAACGGAAATAACGTTTCACTTCGGACAGATCCTTATGCCTTCCTTACAGAGAAACGACCGAGAACTGCATCTATCGTGATGGATATACCATCCAGGTGGGAGGACGGCCAATGGATAAGCAACAGGTTCTCGTCGGGATCCAGGAATTCGGCGATTTCCATCTATGAGGTCCATCTTGGTTCCTGGCGAAGAACCGGTTCCGGGAGTTTCAAAAACTACAGGGAAATTGCGGACGAACTTGTCACTTATGTGAAGCAGATGGGCTTCACCCACGTGGAGCTTATGCCTGTCATGGAACACCCCCTCGATGAATCATGGGGATACCAAGTTATCAATTATTTCTCTCCTACTTCAAGGTTTGGAACTCCGGAAGATTTCATATATTTCATTGAAAAAATGCATGACAATGGTTTGGGGGTTATACTGGACTGGGTTCCAGCACATTTTCCAGACGATGAATACGGACTCTCGATGTACGACGGCACACATTTATACGATCACGAAAACCCTAGAAAGGGAAGGCATCCGGATTGGGGAACGAGAATTTTCAATTATGGAAGAAACGAGGTTCGTAATTTCCTCATTTCCAGCGCCCTGTTCTGGATCGAGAAATACCATGCAGATGGAATCCGAATAGACGCAGTCTCATCAATGCTGTATCTGGATTATTCACGGAAGGAGGGGGAGTGGATTCCAAACAAGTATGGAGGAAGGGAAAATTTGGAGGCCATCTCTTTCCTGAGGGAACTGTCATATGTCCTGCACGATCGTTTTCCTGGGATAATGCTCATAGCAGAGGAATCGACTGCCTGGGAAGGAGTTACAAGACCTGTCGAACTTGGAGGACTTGGGTTTGACTACAAGTGGAACATGGGATGGATGCATGATACCCTTGAGTTTTTCTCCAAGGACCCGATTTACAGGAGATATGACATGGGCAGGCTAACTTTTTCCGTGTGGTATGCATTCAGCGAGAATTTTATATTACCAATTTCACACGACGAGGTAGTACACGGCAAGGGGTCCATCTACAGAAAAATGCCAGGTGACGATTGGCAAAAGCTGGCAAATGCAAGACTGCTTTATTCTTATATGATGGCATATCCGGGAAAGAAACTGATATTTATGGGAAACGAGTTTGTTCAGGATGCAGAATGGAATGCCCTGAGCAGCCTGGACTGGCCAAAAGAACAAGAGACTGCACGTCGCCAGATCTCATTATTACTGTCAGACCTGAACGGACTGTATAGGAAGAATGGGTCACTGCACGAGGAGGACTGCTCGTACAGTGGATTTGAGTGGATAGATTTTAATGACTCCAATAACAGCGTGATAAGTTTTATCAGGCATTCCGTTGAACCTTCCGGCGAGATTGTGGCTGTCTTTAACTTTACGCCTGTACCCAGATACAATTACGTTATCGGAGTGAACCGCCCCGGTTTCTACAGGGAAATATTCAACTCGGATTCCAAGGATTACGGTGGAAGCGGAGTCGGTAACTATGGTGGAAGGATAGCCTCGGCACAGGGAATGCATGGGAAGCAAAGGTCACTTGAGGTCACCCTCCCACCATTAGGTGCGCTATTATTTGAATCAGAGGAGTTGAAGAAGCAATGAATGCATCAAGGGTCTCCATAGAAAACGTCCATCCCCTAATTGATTGCGGCAGATTTCCAGCAAAAAGGGTAATAGGAGATGAATTTACAGTTGAAGCTGACATATTCACGCACGGTTCTGATAAAATCCGGGCGGATCTCGAGTACAGGAAAGTTGGGGATATGAAATGGAAAACTTCACAGATGCATCTAGGATACAACGACAGGTGGACGGGAAGCTTCACGGTTGAGGAGGCGGGAATATATGAGTATACAATCGAGGCCTGGATAGATACCTACTCCACAGCCCTTGGCAATATTGAGTCCTGGTATAGGGGAGGTGAAAGCATATCCAGTGACCTGGCGGTTGTTTCGACCCTGCTTTCAGGCATAATGAAGAAGACAGCCGGGAGGGAGAAATCGCTTGTCAATGAAAGGTTTTCAGCAATGAAGAACGCCAGCCCCCTAGAAGTGATCGAGATACTGAAAGGCCCTGAACTAAGTTCACTTGTGCAGAAATATCAGAAAAAGTTATATCCCGAGACCTACCGCCATAAGCTAAGGCTTGTGGTAGAGAGAAAAAAAGCTGGTTTTGCCAGCTGGTATGAACTGTTTCCACGATCACAGGGCGCGAAACCTGGAACTTCGGGAACTTTTCTCGATTGCATCCGCAGACTTCCGGATATTGCCGCAATGGGATTTGACGTTTTATACCTGACCCCTATCCATCCAATCGGGATTACACAGCGGAGAGGAAAGAACGGGTCTCGCGTTGCAGATGAAACGGATCCCGGAAGTCCGTGGGCAATAGGAAACGCAGACGGAGGACATCAATCCATAAATCCGGATCTGGGAACAATGGAGGAGTTTGTGAACCTTATCAGGAAAGCAGCTGGATATGGAATTGAAATTGCATTGGACCTTGCGTTCCAGTGCTCCCCCGATCATCCATATGTAACGCAGCACCCTGACTGGTTCTTCAAGCGACCTGATGGGTCCATAAGATATGCTGAAAATCCGCCTAAGAAATATTATGACATATTTCCTTTGAATTTTGATTCTCCCGACAAAGAAAACCTATGGTTGGAACTCAAGAGGGTGGTTATTTTCTGGGCTGAGAAAGGGATAAGGATATTCAGGGTAGACAACCCGCACACGAAACCATTTGAATTCTGGGAATGGATCATACGAGAGGTCAGGGTAGAATACCCGGACGTTATCTTTCTGGCCGAAGCTTTCACGCGACCCGCTGTTATGTATGAACTTTCCAAGCTTGGTTTTTCCATGTCGTACACATATTTCACCTGGAGGAACTACGATTTTGAGATAAGGGAATACTTCACAGAACTTTCTTCCCCACCAATTTCGGATCACTTTAGGCCGATGTTGTTTACGAACACCCCGGATATACTTCCACCGATACTCCAGACAGGTGGCAGAGCGGCGTTCAAGATCAGGGCTGTTCTGGCTGCCACACTTTCACCTCTCTGGGGAATTTACAGCGGGTTTGAGCTATGTGAAAATGAAGCCGTGGAAAACAGCGAGGAATATCTTAATTCGGAGAAATATGAGATAAAGGTCAGGGACTGGAACAGCGAAGGAAATATCAAACAATTAATAGCAACCCTCAATTCAATCAGGAGAGATAACATTTCGTTGCAGGAGTTCGGCAACGTGCGTTTCCATCAAAGCGACAACCCAAACATTATCTTTTATAGCCGTGTATCCGGAGACAGGAAGAACGCAATACTCGTAGCTCTTAACCTGAACCCAAAGGAACTGCATTCAGCAAATCTAAAGGTTCCTCTTGACCTCCTTGGAGTCAGCGGAGACGTCCCTTACAAAATCATGGATCTGTTGACCGGAGAGTTATATGTATGGCAGGGCATGTATGGCTATGTCAGGCTCACTCCGGATCAGAGAATGGCTCACGTTTTCAGGGTTGAGAGGTAGGTAAGATGGATAATAATCCGCTGTGGTACAGGGATGCCGTTTTCTATGAGGTACCTGTCAAATCTTTTTTTGATTCAACCAACGACGGGACTGGTGATTTCAATGGCCTTCGGATAAAGCTGCCTTATCTGCATGACCTGGGTGTAGATGCCATCTGGCTGCTGCCGTTCTATAAATCCCCATTGAAGGATGATGGTTACGATATCGCGGACTACTATTCCATCCAGCCTGAATATGGCACGCTGGATGACTTCAAGGGGTTTATAGCGGAGGCTCATGCCTTGAATATACGCGTGGTGGCGGACCTTGTCCTCAACCACATATCTGATCAGAACCAGTGGTTCCAGGATGCGAAGAAGAGCAGGGATTCGCCTAAGAGAGACTGGTTTGTATGGAGCGACTCTGACGCAAAATATAGTGGAGTCAGGATAATATTTATAGACAGCGAAATCTCCAACTGGACATGGGAGCCTAACACCAAGCAGTATTACTGGCATAGATTTTACTCCCATCAGCCGGACCTGAACTATGACAATCCGGAAGTTCGCGAGGAGATGAAGAACGTCATAAGATACTGGCTTCGGCTTGGACTTGATGGTTTCCGTTGTGATGCCGTCCCATACCTGTTTGAGCGTGAGGGCACGAGCTGTGAGAACCTGCCGGAGACCCATGAATATTTTAAGGAGATCAGGAAAATGATGGATGAAGAATTCCCTGGAACAATACTCCTTGCCGAAGCAAACCAGTGGCCAAGCGATGCGAAGCAATACTTCGGGAAAGGCGATGAGTTCCATATGGCATTCAATTTCCCTCTGATGCCCAGAATGTTCATCTCTCTCGCTAGGGAAAACAGCTTTCCACTGATCAACATTATCAGCCAGACCCTGCCTATCCCTGACAACTGTGATTGGGCGATATTCCTGAGGAACCATGACGAGCTCACACTCGAGATGGTTACCGATGAGGAAAGGGATATCATGTATAATGAGTATGCAAAATTGCCGAAGATGAGGCTGAACCTGGGAATAAGAAGGAGACTTGCCCCACTGGTGGATAATGACAGGGCTACGCTGGAACTGCTGAACGCCCTAATGCTATCTCTTCCCGGCACTCCAATTATCTACTATGGAGACGAGATCGGTATGGGCGATAACGTATACCTTGGGGACAGAAATGGCGTCAGAACCCCGATGCAGTGGTCATATGACAGGAATGCTGGGTTCTCTACGGCAGATAACGAACAGCTGTATTCGCCTGTTGTGACCAACCCTAATTACCATTATGAGAGCGTCAACGTAGAATCGGAACTGAGATCCGGGTCGTCCCTGCTGAATTGGATGAAAAAAATGCTGAGGGTAAGGAAGAATTACTCTGAACTGCTCGGAAGGGGAGGGATAAGGTTCATAGACCAGAAGAACCGCAGGGTGCTAACATACGTCAGGGAGTATAAAGACCAGCGGATGCTGTGCATCTTCAACCTGTCCAGAAGACCGACATACGTTGAACTCAACCTCCCGGAATTCAGGGGGCTCAAACCCCTAGAAGCCATCACTAAATCACCATTTCCCCGCATAGGAGATCTGCCTTATTTCTTCACTCTGCCACCGAGAGGCTTCTTCTGGCTGAACCTTACCGTGCCAGACCATGAAGACGAGAAAGATTTTGATGACTGAAGCATCTAAAGCATTCCTGCAGGAACATTTCAGTTCATCATTACTTAGATATGCCAGTTCCCGGAGATGGTACGCACATAAAGCCATTAAGGCGGAGAGGTTGGAAATATTGAGCGTTTTTTCCCTCGACAGGTCCGGTACAATCAGAGCACTCGTATGCGAAATAACGTTCGCAGGCGACGAGAAAGCTTTATACTTCATTCCTGTCGAAATCTCAGAAAAGGTAGATGATAATGCCATCGGATCATTCGTCATAAATGATGAACGCATAACCCTAACAGACGCGTTTCTATCCAGAAGATATGCAGAGAGCCTTCTGCACAATTTCCTGCTTGGCGCAAAAGTATTCGACGGGGACTCCTATATTTCTTTTTCTGTCACTGACAGTTTCACTATCCCGCAAAACCAGGAATTCCGAGTGATAAAGTCAGAACAGAGCAACAGTTCGTTCATCCTCGGAGACTCGATTATCATAAAAAACTACAGAAACATCAAACCTGGTGAAAACCCGGATATTGATATCCCGGAGAAACTTTTTGCACAGGGTGAATTCCGTGAAACTCCAGCACCAATGGGCGATGTGTCTTACTTTGGCAGATCCGGCAAGATTTACCTGGCCTATGCATCCAGATTCATAACAGATTCGGAAGATGCGTGGAGTCATTATAACAGACTGTTCAGCAATCTGCTGAGAAGAAGCACGGCGGACCATAGCTTTGAGGAAAAATTTATGGTCGAGTTTATCAAGGCTGCTGACAGCCTCGGAAGGCTTACCGGTAGAATGCACCGTGCCCTTTCCTCCATTGGGGGTCTGCCCTTCACACCTGAAGAGGTTGAGGAAAGAGACATAACCAGGGTTGCCAGTCAGATCCGGGAATACCTGGAAAACGCGCTGGCGATTATAGAAGAAAGGAAAGACATCTGCACTCTAGGGCGGATGAATTTCTCGTCGGACAAATGGTCCGCCCCACTTAAATATGCTGAGGATTACCTTCTATCAAAGTTAAGGGAAAGTCATGCACAGAAGATAAGGGTGCATGGAGACTATCATTTGGGACAGATCCTCATGGCTGGAGGCAGTTATTATGTCATTGATTTTGAGGGTGAACCGATGAAGGACATATCGGAAAGAATCAAGAAATACCCTCCTGAAAAGGATATTGCCGGTATGATAAGGTCAATGGATTACCTCCTGCAGTCAGTTTTTAAATTGAACGGGGTTGATGGACTTGAAGAATTTATCAATGCTACAAGGGTTCGTGCAGAGAATGTTTATGTCTATGCTTACAGGGAATCTGTTGGCCTTGATCGGGGATTGCTCGGATCAGACCGGGAATTCGCAGACATGATGCTAAAGATGTTTGTCGCTGAAAAGTCAGCCTATGAACTTGTATACGAACTCAATAACAGGCCGGATTGGGTCAAGGTCCCGTTAAATTCTGTCGCGAGGATTTTCAGCGAATTCAAAGTGAAATAGCATTGATCTGAAGCGTTATAGCGGTAGAGTAAACACAAAACCTATATTAGGCAACAATAGTATTCCTTCGCAATGCTCAATACCCGAACGGGAAACCCATACCCACTGGGATCAACTATCACTGAGGATGGCACGAATTTCGCCATCTTCTCGGAAAACGCAACATCTGTTGAACTGGAAGTTTACAGAAAAAGTGATGATTCCTCCCCATCCGAGGTAATTTCATTCAAGAACGTTGACAATCATGTCTGGCATGCTCATATTTCCGGAATTGGAGTTGGCACCATGTATGGGTACAGGGTTGATGGCCCGTTCATGCCTGAAAAAGGACATAGATTCAACCGCAACAAGCTGCTCATGGACCCCTATGCGAAGGCACTATCCGGAGCCATAAAGTGGAGCGATGACATCTTTGGCTATGTACTTGGGGACCAGAATGAGGACCTGTCCTTCAACAAGAATGATGATGCAGGCTTTGTGCCAAAATCCATAGTATACGGCGATAACTTTGACTGGAAAGGAGTGAAATCGCCAAAACATCCGTGGAACAGAACCGTCATTTATGAAACACACGTAAAGGGATTTACAAAGAGTCTTGGCAGCATCCCTGAATCCATTAGGGGAACTTTTGCAGGGTTATCCTCACGCCCTGCCATAGAATATCTCCTTGATCTTGGAATAACTGCGGTGGAGTTGATGCCTGTTCACCAGAAAGTTGACTCTGACTATCTTCAGAAGCAGGGACTTTCAAATTATTGGGGATACAACACAATCGGGTATTTTGCGCCCGATATAAGGTACAGTGCCAACCAGAATCCGGCCGAACAGATAAACGAATTCAAGAATCTCGTCAAGAACATGCACGAGAACAATGTTGAGGTAATTCTGGACGTTGTGTATAACCATACTGGCGAGGGAAATCAGCTCGGACCCACCCTCTCCTTCAGGGGCATAGACAATGCAGCTTATTACAGGCTCAATCCTGAAAACCCTCGTTTTTATGATGATTTTACCGGAACAGGAAACAGCCTCGATGCCGGACATCCTCAGGTGCTGCAGTTGATAATGGACAGCCTGAGATACTGGGTAACCGAGATGCACATCGACGGGTTCCGTTTCGATCTGGCTGCTACCCTTGCCAGGCAATTGTTTCACGTCGATCGCCTTTCAGCCTTTTTCGACATTATACACCAGGATCCAATACTTTCCAGGGTAAAACTCATTGCTGAACCTTGGGATATCGGCCCTGGCGGTTATCAGGTTGGAAGGTTTCCGGTTCTCTGGGCAGAATGGAACGGAAAATACAGAGACTGCGCCAGGCATTACTGGAAAGATCGTGGCAGCAATGTGGGGGAATTCGCAACAAGGCTCTCCGGCTCGCCGGACCTGTATGCAGGAAATGGAAGGAGACCACACGCTAGCATAAACTACATAACGGCGCATGATGGCTTTACGATGAATGACCTTGTTTCTTACAGCACCAAACATAACGATGCGAACCTCGAAGGCGGGAAAGACGGTACCGATGACAATATAAGCGAGAACTTTGGAGTTGAGGGACCGACTGCTGATCCGGGGATA